>CAKPAQ010000088.1 GCA_934133015.1 uncultured Bacilli bacterium
GTATAAACGATAATCGGTTATTTTTTCCTCGTTTTTATAATGATTAATTCTTAAAAAATATCTATTATCATCTATGGTTAATGGAATAACTTGCAGACGCAACTTTCTTTTTTTAACACACCACATAAAACTAAGTTGATCTCTTTTGCTATATTTATTAATCATTTCATACCATAATTGCATAGTTTCTTGCACTATTTTGTCGTTATTCCTTCGTACAAATATTCCCATCTCACATAGTCCGTTATTTCTTGGATATCCATCTTTTTCATAAAATGATAATTGTTTTAATATTATATCTTTATTATCTTTTTTTAATCTTACACATGCTGTTCCCTCGTCATATATACAATTTCTATCAGGATGTTTAAAAGCACAAAATGAATAGTTTTTTAAATTGCATTGTTCTGAGAGAAATTTAGAAATTTTTTCTTTAATTACTACATTTCCATCTATCCAAACTAGTACATCATACTTATCGTTAATTAATTCATGACCGAGTATTTTTATTTTTCTATTTAACATATGATTAGTCAATAAAAAATCTTCAATGTATATTACTTTCCAAGTATTAGACTTTATATTTTTATTATTTGTAAAGCAATAATAATCTATATTATTTTCAAAGACATTTTTACTAATTTCTTGAAGTTCATCATAATTTCCTGTAATACAAGTATAAACAGCTATTTTTTCTTTCATTATTTCATCCCTTATCTATGACTGATTCGAATAATTTTTCATATTTTTGTGTTATTACTTCCGGTAGATATTTTTCTGTTTCTTTATATGCTTTTTTGACCTTTTTCAAACTTTTTCTAGTGTTTTTTAATAATGTTATAATTTTCTTTGACATTTTTTCTGTATCATCAACTTTAACTAAATAGCCAAGTTTTCCTTTTTTTAATATATCTTTAGGTCCTGTTAAACAATTTGTGGAAATTATAGGAATTTCTAATGTCATAGCCTCTAATAACACATGTGGAAATCCTTCATACTTACTTGTCAAAACAAAAACATCACTATTTTTTAAATAATAATATGGGTTATCTACGAAGCCTAGAAAATGAACTGCTTCATCTATTTTTAAATCTTTTGCTTGTCCCTGTAATTCTTCCAATAAGCTACCTTGACCTAATATTATCAAATCTACATCATGATATTTTTCTTTTATTTTTTTAAATGATTTCAATAACATTATTTGATTCTTTTGTGGTTCTAATCTTCCAACAGTAATTATTTTTTTATTTTTAATCTTATCAAATTCAGCATTTTTTTCTTTCTTTAAAGAATTTTTTCTGATAAGTTCCTTTTCTACTGGATTATTTATTAAAATAAATTTATCTTTGCTTACTTTATAGTTTTTTATCAAATCTTTTTCTATTCCCTTGGTAATGGATATTATTTTGTCACATTTATTATACTGATTAGTAATCTTGTCCTTGGCCTCTTTTGGTAAGTTCCTTAGGCTAACATAATTTGATTCCCTAATGACAATTTTTCCACTGTATGATATTTTTTCAATGGCATCCATTAATATAAAATTAGTAAATATACCTGGTGCAAAACAAATATTTGGTTTTTCTTCTGTTATTATTTTAGCAAGTAAATCCGGAATTTTATAGTCTTCGTCATCACCACTATTCAAATTAATATACTTAATGAATTTATCTCGTTTTAAGAATTTTAAATATCCAATACCATTTTTTCTTCCAACTACCAGTATTATTTCAAATTTTTTAAGATTTATATTATTGATGATATCTAATATAGTTCTTTCAGCTCCACCACCACAAAAAATAGTAGTATACATTAGTAATTTTATTCTTTTCATAATCATTTCCTATCATAAATTATATTTTTTGTATAAATAACTCTTCTTTTCTTCTGGACTCATATGTTTAGTAAAGTCACATGTATCTTTATGTTTTTGATAATATTCTTCTATAGTTTCTATTTTCCTAGCAGGAATTCCTGCTACCACTGTATTATCAGGTACATCTTTGGTTACTATACTTCCAACTCCAATGATACAATTATTACCAATTGTGACTCCTGGGCATATTGTTGCATTCATCCCAATATGAACATTATCACCAACTTTTATTTGGCCAAATATATCAGCATCTTCTAGTAATCCCATTTTTCTTAAAGTCCATACACCACCATCATGATTTAAAAATGTTACTCCTTCGGTTATTCTTACATTATTTCCTATGGTGATTAAATATGGCTCACTTTCAAATTTGGTACCATCAAATATTTCGCAACCTTCTCCTACTTTTGCCCCAAGTTCTCGTAACTTTTCAGCATTAGTCTTTGCTTCAATTTCATTATTTATTTTATTTTTTCTTTTTATAAACATGATTCCTCCATAATTACTTTTTTCTTTTTTGCAGTTCTTTTTTATAGTCATCAACAGCTTCATGCCAATCTGGAAGTTCATAGAAGCCACTTTCTACTAACTTACTCTTATCTAGTTTTGATATTAATGGTCTAGTAGCTATATTAAGAGTTCTTCCTTCAGCAGCGGCTTTTTCATATTGAGGTTTATAATATTCTTCAGTTGTTACATAATTAACTTTAGTATCAGTATCTTTTAAAATATAATCAGCAAATTCAGCCCATGAAGTATATCCACTATTAGTTCCATGATATATACCATACTTATCAGTTTCACTCATATCAACTAATAATTTGGCTAAGTCAACAGTATATGTTGGAGAACCAATTTGATCACTAACTACATTTAAACTGTCATGATTTTCTGATAATTTTAGCATTGTTTTTACAAAATTATTACCATTTAATCCAAATACCCAAGCTGTTCTTACTACAAATGTTTTAGGATTTTCTAAAGCAGCAAGTTCACCTAAGTATTTAGTTTTACCATAAACACTTAAAGGGTTAACTTCATCATCTGGTTTATATGATTCGTTTTCTTTTTGTTTTCCATCAAATACATAATCAGTTGAAATATATATTAGTTTAGCGCCAATATTTCTACATGCATTAGCTATATTTTTAGTACCATCAACGTTTATTTTATAGGCTATTTCTTCATTTTCTTCTGCTTTATCTACAGCAGTATAAGCAGCACAATGGAATACATATTCAGGTTTATATTCTCCAATTATTTTATCGACTATCCTTTTATTAGTTATATCCATATCATCAACATCTAAAGCTAAAATATCATAAATTCCTCTTTTATTAAGTTCTCTTACAATGTCAAAACCAAGTTGACCTTTGCATCCAGTTACTAAGTATCTTTTATGCATATAAAAATTAGGATTAACTTCTGATATACCTTTTCTTACTTGATCTTTATCATTTAATATAGGTTTTTCTATTCCATATTTTTGAAATTGCCAATCAATTCCGATTTCAGGATCATTCCATAAAATACCATTTTCATGACTTACTTTATAATCATTATCAACTAAATATTGAAATAATGTATTATCCTTTAAACTAACAAATCCATGTGCAAAACCACGTGGTACATATAATTGTCTACCATTTTCTGGAGTTAATTCTACACTAATCCATTTTTTATAAGAAGGCGAATCCTTTCTTAAGTCTACCACTACATCAAGTACACCACCAGTTAAACATTCAACTAATTTTGCTTGACATAATGGATCTTCTTGAAAATGTAATCCTCTAACAGTTCCTTTTCTACTCTTGCTTCTTGCCCCTTGCGCAATAGTTTTCATTGTTAAATTTTGTTCAATATTTTGTTCTTCTACAAAAAATGGTGAATAATATCCTCTTTCATCACCAAATTTATCTGGTTCAATAATATAACAATCTTTTAATTCAGTTTCTATTTTTTTCATTTATCATTACCTCTATTCTTCTCATATGTTTTCATCAAATATTTACCATAATCATTCTTTTTCATTAATTCTGCTCTTTTTAATAATTCTTCATCAGTTAACCAACCATTTTTATAAGCAATTTGTTCAGGACAGCTAATAATAGAATCACGCAATTTCTGTAATGTTTTAATAGTACTGCTTGCATCTAACAAACTATCAGTCAAACCTGTATCAAACCAAGCATACCCTCCACCTAGAAGTTCAGCTTTTAATTTACCCTCTTCTAAGTACATTCTGTTTAAATCTGTTATTTCATATTCACCACGTGCTGATTTTTCTACCTTAAAAGCTTTATCAACTACTCTATTATCATAAAAATATAAACCAGTAATCGCAAAATCACTTTTTGGATATTTAGGTTTTTCCTCTACTGATATAACCTTATGATTATCATCTATCTCCATAATCCCAAACCTTTCAGGATCTTTAACCTGATATCCAAAGATAGTCGCATACCCTGCTTCAGCATTGATTCTAGCACTATTTAACTTTTCAACTAAACCATTACCAAAAAAAATATTATCTCCAAGTACCATCGCACAAGTATCATTACCAATAAAATCTTTACCTAAAGTAAAGGCCTGTGCTAACCCATCTGGTGATGGCTGAATAACATAATCAATATTTAAACCAAATTGTTTCCCTGTCCCAAATAATCTCTTAAAACCAGCTTGATCTTGTTCAGTAGTTATTAAAAGAATATCATTAATACCCGCTAACATTAAAGTTGATAACGGATAATATATCATTGGC
>CAKPAQ010000089.1 GCA_934133015.1 uncultured Bacilli bacterium
ATGTTAATGTTGTAGAAATTGTTGAAACAAAGATTAGATATTCATTAAAAGTATTTGAAAAAGTGGCACTGCTTATGTCTATTCATAAATATAATAAATCGAAAAAAAGTAAAGGTATTTCCTCTATTGAAAGTGTTGTAGCTATTAATTTGATTATGAATTTATTAGAACCAAAGAAAGAAACTATTTCCTATTTTAAAGCTGATATTGTTGATTATCATGATTTAATCAAAGAAGCTATAAAAGATTCAAGTAGTACCCTAGATTTAATTACCTATAGTCTAGATAGTATTAAAGATTTAAAAAAATATTTTAGAAAAAACTTTCAAGAATATGAAAGTGAAATACCAGAGTATGCTAAATTGTATGATAAATTAGATAAAATGGAAGATGATATTCAAGATAAACTTGATACTATTACCAAAATAAATGGTGAGTTAGACTATCAATTAGATAAAAATAAACAAAAAGTAAAAAAATATGAAAATCTAAATTAATTGTTAGCTTTTCACAAAAAATACACATAGTTATTATAAATTATAAGCAGGAGGAATTATGAAAGTATTAGTTGTTGATGATGAAGAACTTATAAGAAATGTTATTAAAGAATATAGTAGTTATGAAGGATATACTATTTTTGAAGCAGAAGATGGTATTAAAGCACTAGATATTATTGATAATAATGATATAGATGTGATTGTACTAGATATTATGATGCCTAAATTAGATGGATTTTCTACTTATAAAGAAATTAAAAAGAGAAAAAATATCCCAACTATTATTTTATCGGCTAGAAATGAAGAATATGATAAATTATTTGGCTTTGAACTTGGAGTTGATGATTATTTAACTAAACCGTTTTCACCTAAAGAATTAATCGCAAGAATTAAAGCTATTACTAAGAGAAATAAAAAAGAAGAAGATAAATTTATTTATAAAACTTTGATTGTAGATTTTAAAGGATATACAATTACTATCGATAATAAAGATGTAAAAGTTACACCAAAAGAATTTGAAATATTATCACTTTTAATAAATAATAAAAATATCGCCATATCTAGAGAACAATTACTAAGTAGTATTTGGGGATATGATTATTTTGGTGATGATAGAACAATAGATACCCATATTAAAATGCTAAGAAATAATCTTGGAAAATATCGCGACTTAATAAGTACAATTAGAGGAGTTGGATATAAATTTGAAATTCCAAATGATTAAAAAGAATAGTTTAAATTTTAAAATATGGAAGTATCTAATTATATTTTCAATTCTAATTCTTACCTTTTTATGGTTATTTCAAATAGTGTTTTTATCTACTTTTTATGAAAAATCAAAAATAAAAGAATTAGATAATGTTGCAGCTAAAGTTACTAAATTATATTTAAAAGATAGTGATAATTTTAATGATAAAGTATATGAAGTTGCCTACAATACAGGAGTATGTATAGAAGTTATAAATAAAGATGAAGATGACAATTATTACATAAATAATTCCTATAGTAAAGAATGTATGCGCGGAGTAACTTTTAATGAGTATAAAGAAAAATTTATTGAAAGTGATAAAAGAGTTAATCGTATGTTTATGATTAATCCTCAGTTTAAAAATAAAGCATTAATTTATGGAATAAAATTAGATGATAGTACTTATACCTTTATTTCTTCATCATTAGTACCAATCTCATCTACTGTAACTATTTTAAAAAATCAATTTATATATGTAAGTATTATAGTATTGATATTATCTTTACTTATTTCTTATTTTATTTCTGGACATTTATCTAAACCAATTAGAAAAATAACTGAACAAGCTAAAAAAATGGGTAAAGGAAATTATAATGTTGATTTCACTGTAAATGAAGATATTGCGGAAATAAAAGAGTTATCTACTACCCTAAATTATGCTAAAGAAGAATTGTCAGTAACAGATGATTTAAGAAGAGATTTAATGGCTAATGTTTCACATGATTTGAAAACACCACTGACAATGATTAAAGCCTATGCAGAAATGGTTAAAGATATTACTTATAAAGATAAGGCAAAAATGGATGATAACTTAGATACTATTATTGAAGAAGTTGATCGATTAAATAATTTAGTAAATGATATTTTATCACTTTCGGTTTTAGAGAGTAAAATGATGGTACTAAGTAAGGAAGAATTTGATCTTATTGAATTAGTTAAGGCTATTATAAGTAGATATAGTATTTTTGAAGCAACTTTGGATTATAAATTTATTTTGAACGCAACTGATAGTATTATAATAAATGCTGATAAACAAAAAATTGAACAAGTTATCTATAATTTAGTAAATAACGCAATTAACTATACAGGTGATGATAAAAAGGTAATTATTGATATAACTGAAGAAAAGAAATATATTAAAGTGGCTATAACTGATACTGGTAAAGGTATAGAAAAAGAAGAATTAAATAAGATTTGGGATAAATATTATAAGACAAATAAAAACCATCAAAGAATGATGGTAGGTACTGGTTTAGGATTATCAATTGTTAAAAACATCTTAGAACTACATAGTTATGAATATGGAGTTACATCTAAAATAAATAAAGGTACTACTTTCTATTTTAAAATTAATAAATAATTTAAATTTTTACATAAATTACACACAGTTTTCACATTACTATATTATATTTATATACGTACTAATGAATTGGTACATATCCTCAAATATAATAATGAAAACACTCTCACCGATCATTATTATAAATAAAGTTCAAGTAAATGTTTGCTTGGACTTTTTATTTGATTAAATCTTCTTGTTTAATTATAATTAGATGATCGTTTTTATAAAAAGCATAAAAGATATCAGTTAAGGTAAGGTTTCTTTTAGTAATTTCAGCGTTAAGCCATTTTTTAGTTTTATTAAGATTATTTAGTGTTTCAGTTTGAATTTCACCATCTAAGATAAGAGGTAAAGGAAAATCACCTATTTTTCTATCTTTTTTAGTAAAAACACTTAATTTACCACTAGTTTCAAGTATGGCATAATCAACTTCATCAATACTTCTTACATGTTGTTCTCTAAGCTGAGTTAATAAATCATCAATATTATATCTTTGTTTAACCATTTCTTTAAAATTAATGTTGCCCCCATTTATTATAATAGATGGTGTACCATCAAAAGTATCTCTTAATTTAGCACTTTTTAATGAATAATAAGCCATAACTATTTGAATAATGACGAGTACTACTATAGGAATAATTGATAAAAAGATACTTTCTTCACGATTATCTATTGAAATAGCGGCTAATTCAGCTATTAAAATGGAAACTATTAGATCAACCATACCAAGTTGCCCTACTTCTCTTTTGCCCATAAAACGATATAAGAAAGTAATTAATATATAGAATAAAATAGTTCTTTCTACTACAATTAAATAATCCATAATATCACCTATCTATATTATGATAAAAGTAATATCTTTTTATTCAATTTCATAGTATTTATTAGGTGATTATATGGATTTTATTAAATACTTAAAAACATTATTATATGTTACTATCGGGACTTTCTTCTTTAACTTAATTCTTACTTTGTTATATTACTTTAATATTATTGGGGCTAATGTTAATAGTTATTTAAAACTTATTTTCATGGCAATAATTATGATAACTGGTGGCTTAATTATAGGTCTTAAAGCTGATAAAAAAGGTTGGCTTGAAGGAATAAAAATTGGTGGGATAGTAATTTGTTTGATGTTTTTAGTAAGTTATTTAGGTTTTGATAAAAGTTTAAATATTAAAAGTATTATTTACTATGTTCTTTTAATATTATCTTCAATGCTTGGCAGTGTGATTGGAATCAATAAAAAAAGTAGTCAGAAAAACTACTAATTTATAATTATATTTATTTAGATTGATATTCTTTATAAAATTGATCTCTAAATTCTTCTAATTTATCATTTTTTATGGCTTCTCTAATGTCTTCAGTTAACTTGATTAAAAAGCGAATATTATGAATTGATAATAATCTACCCCCAAGTGATTCATCAACGTTTATTAGATGTCTAATATAGGCTTTAGTATAGTTTTTGCAGGAATAACAGTCACAGGTTTCATCTATTGGTGAGAAGTCTTCTTTGTATTTACTGTTTTTAAGATTAATTTTACCATGCTTAGTAAAGGCATTTCCATGTCTAGCTATTCTAGTTGGCAAAACACAATCAAAGATATCTACTCCTCTAATAACTCCTTCTATTATATCAGCTGGTTCACCAACACCCATTAAATAACGAACTTTATCTTTAGGCATATATTCAGTTGCATATTCTATCATTTTATACATAGTATCTTTGTCTTCACCAACACTAGTTCCACCAATTGAATAACCATCAAAATCAAGTTTAGCTGTTTCAATAGCGCTCCATTTTCTAAGGTCAGCAAATTCACCGCCTTGAACTATACCGAATAAACTTTGATTAGGATTATTATGAACTTTCTTACCTCTTTCAGCCCAACGTAGAGTTCGTTCTACTGAGTTTTTCATATACTCATAAGTTACAGGATATGGTGGGCATTCATCAAAACTCATAGCTATATCACTATCAAGTTTATTTTGAATTTCAATACTTTTTTCAGGCGTTAAAAATAATTTTGAACCATCAATATGACTC
>CAKPAQ010000090.1 GCA_934133015.1 uncultured Bacilli bacterium
AAAGTACTACTACTTCTGTAAAAGTAAGAGTAAAATCACAAATACCAGTATCATTAAAAGATGAAATAATGAAAAATCCAATAATAACTGCACCACCAACTTTAACAACTTCATCAAATAATAGTAGTGATGCTAGTGGATTATATTCTTCAACTGCAACTAATACAGGAGAACATACATATTACTTTAGAGGAAATGTTACTAATAACTATGTTAAGTTTGCAGGACAAACCTGGCGAATAGTTAGGATTAACGAAGATGAAACAATAAGAATTGTAATGCAAGATGGAATAAATAATAATACTGAATACACATTCAATTCAAAATATAATAATTATAAATATATGTACTATACAAATAGTAATGCTAAAATTCAACTTGAAAGTTGGTATCAAACAAATATAGGAATTAAAACTAATTTAGCTAGCAAAGTTGCAACAGGCGCATATTATTGTGAGCAGGCAAAAGCTAAAGACAAATCTAATTATACATCAGGAAGTGCAACAATGATATTATATTCAAGCTATACACCAGATTTTAAATGTACAACTGATGGAAATGGAAAGGGAATAGTGAATTCAAACGTGGGGTTGCTAACTTATGATGAAGTGGTACATGCTGGTGGATATTATTCCATAGGGAATAGCAATTATTATTTGTATAGTAATACATATTTTTGGACAATGAGTCCGGCTGGCTATACAGGTTCATATTCTCGTGTATGGGACGTTCGTTCTGCGGGTGATTTCAATCGTAACTTTGTTAATAATTCTTACAATATTCGTGCAGTTTTGAATTTGAATGATGATACTAAAACAATTGGCTCAGGTACAAGTACTGATCCATACAAAGTAGCTTCATAAAATTATTAATCAATAATCATAAATATAGTCTTTTTTCTATTAAAAACCATATAATATAATGGTGATATAAATGTATGATTCTATTGATATAAAAGAAATAGATTCCATCACTATTAATGACAATTTAATAGATATTAGAGATAAATATGAATATATTTTAAGCCATATTAAAGGATCTATTAACATACCATATACTTATTTATTAATGATGCCTAATAATTATTTAGATAAAGATAAAAAATATTATTTTTATTGTGATTCAGGAATAAAAAGTAGAAAATTATGTGAATTTTTAACCGAACTAGGCTTTAAAACGGTAGATTTAATAGGTGGTTATAAGAATTATATAGATAAAAAGATTTAAAAAATCTTTTTTTTTGTAAACAAATGTGTTATAATGAGCAAGACGTTTAGGAAGTGAATTTTATTTATGAAAAAAAGAAATATTGCGATTATTGCCCATGTTGACCATGGTAAAACAACTTTAGTAGATCAAATTTTAAAATCAAGTGGTACTTTTAGAGAAAATGAAGATATTACTGATTTATCAATGGATTCTAATCAATTAGAAAAAGAAAGAGGAATTACCATTTTAGCTAAGACAACAGCTATTAATTATAAAGATTATCGTATCAATATCATGGATACTCCAGGTCATGCTGACTTTGGTGGTGAAGTAGAACGTATTATGAATATGGTAGATGGTGTTTTATTAGTAGTAGATGCTTATGAAGGTACTATGCCACAAACTAGATTTGTTTTAAAGAAAGCCTTAGAAGCAGGTGTAAAACCATTAGTAGTAATAAATAAAGTAGATAAGCCAAGTGCTAGAGTAAATAAAGTAGTTGATGAAGTTCTAGATTTATTTATTGAACTTGGTGCTGACGATGATCAATTAGATTTCAAAGTAGTGTATGCATCAGCTATCAATGGTACAAGTAGCCTAGATCCAGATATATCTACTCAAACACCTGGTTTTGATGAATTATTAGATTTAATTATTGATGAAATACCAGCCCCTAAAGGTGATGTTAATGCCAAATTACAATTTCAACCAGCCTTACTTGACTATAATGAATTTGTAGGTCGTATCGGTATAGGTAGAGTACATAATGGAAAAATAAAAGTAGGACAAACTGTTTCATGTATTAGATTAGATGGTTCTATTAAAAACTTTAGAATTCAAAAATTATTTGGTTTCTTAGGATTAAAAAGAATTGAAATTGAACAAGCAGAAGCCGGAGACATTGTAGCCGTAGCTGGACTTGCTGATATATCAGTAGGGGAAACATTATGTGAACAAGGAGATAATAATCCATTACCAATTTTACATATTGATGAACCAACTTTACAAATGACTTTTGGAACTAATACCTCACCATTCGTTGGAAAAGAAGGAAAATTCCTAACTGCTCGTCAAATAGAAGATAGATTAAATCGTGAACTACAACGTGACGTAAGTTTACGTGTTGAACCAGCTGATGGTGAAAGTTGGCTAGTATCAGGACGTGGAGAATTACACTTATCAATTTTAATTGAAAATATGAGACGTGAAGGTTATGAATTACAAGTGTCTAAACCAGAAGTAATCATTAAAGAAGAAAATGGTGTAAAAATGGAACCATTTGAAGATTTACAAATTGAAGTTCCAGAAGATACTGTTGGTTCTGTTATTGAACAATTAGGTACTCGTGGCGCTATTATGGATAATATGACTAACTTTGAAAATCAAGTAAGACTTAATTACGTTATCCCATCACGTGGTTTAATTGGATTTATGACTGATTTCATGACAATAACTAAAGGATATGGAATTATTAACCATACATTTAAAGAATATAGACCTTTCGAAGCTATCAATATTGGTGAAAGAAAACTTGGTGTTCTTGTATCAACTGAAGCAGGTAAAGCTGCTGCTTATGCCCTAGGACAATTAGAAGATCGTGGTATCATGTTTATTGAACCAGCAACTGAAGTATATGAGGGAATGATAGTTGGTGAATGTAATAGAGAAAATGACTTAGCTGTAAACGTAGTTAAAGGAAAACAATTAACTAATATGCGTGCTGCTAGTGCTGATAAGACAGTTGTCTTAAAAAGACCTCGTCCTATTACCCTTGAATATGCCCTTGATTATATAAATAGTGATGAACTTCTAGAAATTACACCATTAAGTATAAGATTACGTAAGAAAATACTTAATACTGATCAAAGAAAGAAATTTGATTCTAGAAAATAGTGAATTAAATAACTAATTAAATTTACACAATTAAGTACATTAATTTTAATATCATAAAAACCCTAGATTTTTTCTAGAGTTTTTAAAATTTATTTTTTGTAAAACAAGAAAAGAGCATTGACTATTTGTCAACACTCTAAAAAATTATAAAACATTAGATTAGAAATACTAAAGTATAATATATAGCAAATGTTATTAGCATTAATATTCCTTCAATTTTAGTGATTCTCTTTGATGTTTCTGAAAATACAAATAGTAAAAATGCTGAGCCAACTAACATTATCAAATCCATTATTTGAAAACTTGAAGGTACAATTCCACCATATATTGCAACAGGAACACCTAAAACTACACAGATATTAAATATATTACTTCCAATAATATTACCAACTAATAAATCTTGTTCTCCTTTTTTTGCTGACACAATAGTAGTTACTAATTCCGGTAAAGAAGTTCCAAAGGCAATTATTGTTAAGGAAATAACTCTTTCACTTATTCCTAATGTAGCTGCTATATCCGATGCATTATTTACTACTAAATTACTACCAAATACAATTGCAACTAAACCTAACAAGACAAATAATAATGATTTACCAAGTTTAAATTGTGGCTTATCTTCTTCCTTTAATTCCTTTTTTTGTTTTGCCAATGTTATTAAATAATATAAGAATATAGTGAAGAATAGTAAAATTACAATTCCATCCGCTCTTGATATTTGATTTATAGTACCATTACCTAAACTAATATCTAAAAATAATACAACTAGTAAAGTTGATATTAACAAAGTAAGTGGTAATTCTTTTTTTACCGTATTATCTTTAATTTCTATTGGTCTTATAACTGCTGCAACACCTAGTATTAACAAAATATTCAAAATGTTACTTCCAATAACATTACCCAAAACCATATCTGTACTTCCAGATGCCAAGGCACTCATGGAAACAGCAAATTCTGGGGCTGAGGTACCAAAAGCTACTATGGTCAATCCAATTAACATTTTAGATACCTTAAAGTTTTGCGCAGTAGATGAAGCACCATCTACAAAAATATCTGCTCCTTTAATTAGTAAAATAAAACCAACAATGAGCAATAAAATATTTAAAATCAATTTTTTCACACTCCCTACTTTAAACATTATACCATAATAATAAATTAAAAATTAAATTTGCCGTTAATTTTTTTGTGAAATTCCATGAATATTCTTAAATAAAATAGAATTCCATGGTATAATCAATTATAAGATAGAGAAGGAGAAGAATAATTATGATTTTATTGTAGAAAATTATACTATAAAGGTTTTTTTGATATTTTAGAACCACTTCTTGGGTAAATTCCTGATATCTTTTTTATTTTTTCTATAATCACAATGTTTCTTATGTTGTTACCATATAAAGTATAATTTTTTATTTCTTTGATTCTACCCCCCAACTCCTCTATTGCTTTGTAAGCTCCCTCAACTTCCCTTTGTGCGTTTGGTCCTTTCATTGCTAAAAATTCCCCACCGACCTTTATATACGGTAAACAATACTCTTAC
>CAKPAQ010000091.1 GCA_934133015.1 uncultured Bacilli bacterium
TCAGTATATAAGAACTTTAAAGTTCCAGATGTTACTGTATTATCAGTTGTACCTAACTTTGTATAAGTAAATATGGCATAAGTTATTCCTACTGTTACTACTACTAATCCAATTAATCCTAATATTGATAAAATCAATACTTTCTTCTTATTCTTATCCATATTTATTCACCTACTACTATTATTATTTACTCTAATCAAATTATACTTTTTAGTTATTTACTAGTCAATAATAAAAATCATCTTGCTTTTTAAATCCTTTTTGATATAACTTTTGATTTATTTTATATTCTAATTCTTTACCACTATATTTTTTACTTAGTTTCTTGTATATCTTATCATATTCCTTTTTATATATTTCATTATCATCAGTAGCTGTCTTAGATAATACTTCAGTAATTAATGACTTGTGATAACCTAAAGAAATTAAGTTTGACTCTATTTTTCTTTTTAACATCATACTACTTTTATTGTGATTATTTTTTACTTGTTTTGATATTAATTTGGTAATTCTTTCTTTTTCTAATTCAGTATTAAACTCTTCTATACATTTATTTATAATTTGTTCATCAATACCATTTTTTCTTAACTCTTCCATTATTTTAATTGGACCACTATTACTTAAATAAATTTTATCGTGTATATAAGCTTTTGCATAATTTTCATTATTTAAATAACCTTGTCTTTTTAATATTTCAATAGCTTCCGTTACTAACTTGGTGTCATATTGTTTTTTTAATAAGTAATTCTCTATTTCTTTAACACTTCTTATTCTTATTTTTATATATTTTAAAGCTATATTGTAAATATCATAAACCTTTTGTTCTTCATATAATATATTTATTAAATTATCATCTAATTTTTTTGTAAGTAATAAATTATATTTTAAAATTAAATCTTCATGTAATTTTAATTCTTGATTATTATTTAATTTTAATTTATAGTTACCATCTTTTAATTTTGTATATTTTTCTATTAAGATCATATAATCACCTATAGTAATTATACCATATAAAAAAGCTAATTACTTAGCTTTTTAAGATATATACCTTCTAATTTTAAGAAAAAAAGTAATAAAAAAAGACCATTAGTTCTTCTTCACAATAATTAAGTTTTCAGCTATTTCTTCTAGTGCTCTTCCTAGATTTTTCTTTGAAATATACTTATACTCTGGCATTTGATAATAACCAGTCGCTGCCATTTGTTTACTTCTTTTACTAATAATATGAACAAGTTCATACTTTGAATCAATAATATTAAGTATTTTATCTATTGATGGATATATCACTGTATCACCTTCCCTATTTTTATAATAATGTTATTCTGTAAGTATTACAAGCAATTTACAATAATTAGACAAAAGTTGACAAGACATTTGTGCTGACTTAATCAACTTCTTTTTTATTTCCAATTTTCTTTTGATAAGAATCTGTAGCTATAGTAGTTATATCAGTTTGAAAAAAGTAAGCATTGAATTCATTTTGCATTTCATTAAAAATAGTATTGAAGAAACTAGTAGATTGTATTAATTCATCTTGAGTAATAGCTCCTGATGTAAATAAATCTTGATTTTTTTTGTTGTGGAATACTGCTAGTGACTGCATTACCTCTTTTATAGTAAAAGGATTAGTTTGTTTTCTTTTAAGCATTGTATCTAATTTACTACATAACTCATAGTAACTATTATTTCCCATATATTTATCATAGCAGTCCTCAATATGTCTAGAATTGAACATAATTCCATACAACATATCATTTAATGGTTTAGTATTTCCTAACCTATCGGTAACTTTAGCAGTTATTATACTTCGACCACTTCCAAGAATATTATCATAAGAAAAGTTAATACCATTATTAAAGGCAGCTATTGCTAACCTAGCTATACTTGTATATATACTATACCCATCTAAAATCAAACCATCTTTAGCCATATCTCGATAATTGTGAGTTAAAATTTGATCAGCATTTAATCTATGATTACTTTCATTATAAACAATAGCTATTGAAGTAAGTAAATCAGTAATTGTTTCACAAAACATAACCCCATAATTACTAAATTTTTTCTCTGCTACTTTTTCTTCTACAATTGTTCCACCATGTACATAATATTTACAACCATTATAATGATAATATTTAGAACTATCACACATAACATGTTGTGTAGCATGACAAAATTCATGGACACTTTCATGGGTTAATTTTTTCTGTTCTTCGGCAGTAGAATCTTTATAACCATACATTTCAATAGTATAATTTTGATTCTCATCAGCACAGCAATACCCTAATGTTCTAGTAGATAATATTGGGTGTTTATCTCTTTTTCCTATTATATTTAAATTTGCACATTTATCTATTAAAATAGTTTTAAGTAAGTTTTGATTATCAGTATTACTACCACACATTAACCAAGTATTATAATTAATACCTTTTTCAACTAGTTCTATATCTCTTGAATCTAAATATTTGATATTTTTAAATTTTTCCATAATATACCCTCAATATTGGCATATTATAACATTTTTTATTGCATATGTAAACTAATTATTTTCAAACATTTCTAAAATAGCTTTAGTATAAATATTTTTGGCTATATCATAACCACCAATTACTTCTTGAGCAAAATTTTTCATCATAATCCCACTATTTATTTCTAATACCATATATTTATTATCTAGTGTTTTTATAATATCAATACTACAAAAACCAACATTTATTTTAGATATTATATTATTAATTATTTCTAATATTTGTTTTTTCTCTTCATCTTTTATAGCTAAACTAGGTCTTGAACCATTAGATAAATTAAACTTCCAACTGTAAATATATTTTTCATTTAAACCTAAAACACTATTTAATTCATCATTATTAATATTTTTAAAGTACTTGGGATTAAATTTTTCTAACAATTCTCTGATTGTATTTTTATTGTTACCATATACTACTGGTAACTCTTTTTTATAAATTAATTCAATTTTATTATTTAATACTATTACTCTATATTCATTTTCAATATTATAAAAAGGACAAATACTATATGAACTATTATTAGTAAAATGTTCATAGAATTCCTTTAAATCATTTATATTGGTAATTCTATTTACATTTATACCACAAGTACCATTATTTATTTTAACAACAATGTCATGATTATACTTATCAAACAAATTCTTAATATAATCAAAATTATTTCTATCTTGGGTATAACTATTTTTATTATTTTTACTATAGAAGATATTATGTTCACATACTGGTATATCATAAAGTCTTAATAATTCATATGTAGCGAATTTATCATCTAATATTTCACCAAAAGCATGATCATTAACACCAAATTTATAACCTGCGATGAACTTTTTAACATTATCTTTTTCTAATACTACTATCCAGTCACTAGATAAATTAGTGCATTTAATATTATTTTCTAAGCATATTTCTTTTATCAAACTATTAAAATCCATATTTATCACCAATAATATAATAACATAATTTTTTACAAAGAAAAAAAGTCTTTCGACTTTTTATCTAAAATTACAACAAGAGCCACATTGTACTTCACTGCACACATTTTCTTCACAGCATGAATAAGATGGTTGATATGTATGTTTGAATACATGATGGTTAACTATTTTAGTTCTCATTGGGCATACATGAGGAACTTCATGTACAATAGTTCTGTTTACTACTCTTTCTTGCATTGGTTCAATTATAGGCCTTTGCATTTGACCTTGACCAGCCATCATGTTATTTGGCATTGCTTGATTATTGGTAATGTCAATATTCATATCAACATCCATATTTTCTGCAGTAAAGTTATTGTTGATTTCATTTTGTCTATCATAACAACAATTTCTAAACATAGCTTTTTTCCTCCTATCTAATTTATCTTATTCACTAGAAGGATTATGTACTAATTGCTTTGCCTAATAATCATTTAAAATGGCATTTTCATATTACCATTTACCATTTGTTTCATCATTTTTTTCATTTGTTCAAATTGGGTCAATAGTTTATTTACTTCTTGTACTGATAAACCACATCCTTTGGCTATACGTGTTTTGCGACTTGCCTTTATAATTTCAGGATGTTTTCTTTCCTTAGGTGTCATTGATAAAATAATAGCTTCTACATGAGCCATTTGTTTTGGATCTATATTTACATTATTTAATCCCATTTTTTTTGCTCCTGGTAAAAGTTTAATTAAATTTTCTAATGGTCCTAATTTTTTTATTTGTTTCATTTGTTTTAAGAAATCATCTAAATCAAATTTACCAGATTGCATCTTCTTAGCGACAGACATTGCTTCTTCTTCATCAATAACTTCTGTTGCCTTTTCTACTAATGAAATGATATCACCCATTCCTAGAATTCTACCTGCCATACGTTCTGGATCAAATACTTCAAGTCCATCTAATTTTTCACTAACACCTATCATCTTTATAGGTACATTGGTCAAATGTCTTACTGATAAAGCTACACCACCACGAGTATCACCATCAAGTTTAGTCAAAATTACACCAGTTAATTTTAAGGCATCATTGAAACCTTGAATTACATTAATAGCGTCTTGACCCATCATAGAA
>CAKPAQ010000092.1 GCA_934133015.1 uncultured Bacilli bacterium
GGTTTCTTCTTCATCTTTTACGACATTAAATACAAGTTCATCGTGTACTTGAATAAGCATTTTACTTTTTAATTTTTTTTCATTAAATTCTTTATATATTTCAATCATTGCTTTTTTTAGAATATCAGCACTACTTCCTTGAATAGGGGTATTTAAGGCAATTCTTTCTCCTTGACTTCTAACTAAATAGTTTTTGTTTTTTAATTCTTCTATTACACGTTTACGATTCATTACAGTTTTAACATAGCCTAATTCATGAGCTCTTTTAATTGATTCATCCATATATTGTTTTATTTCTGGATAAGTATTTAAATAGCTATTAATGAAGCTCTTGGCACTAGCTATATCTATTCCTAAATCTTCTGATAAACCGAAACTACTAATTCCATAAAGAATACCAAAGTTAACAGCCTTAGCTGTTCTTCTCATATCTTTTGTTACATCTTCTAATTTTACACCAAAGATATCTGAGGCTGTTTTAGCATGTATATCTTTATCTTGTTCAAAAGCATGAATTAAGTTATCAACATTGGCAAGAGATGCAAAGATACGAAGTTCTATTTGGGAATAATCACTTGATAAGATTATAGAGTTAGCTTCGGGAACAAAAGCTTTTCTAATTAGTTTTCCATCTTCGGTTCTTATTGGGATATTTTGTAAATTAGGACTAATTGATGAAAGTCTACCAGTTCTAGTTAAAGTCTGAGTAAATATAGTATGAATTTTACCATCTTCCATAACTTCATTTAATAAACCTGTTATATAATTTGTTTTTAATTTAGTTAGCATTCGATATTCTAATATTTTAGATACTATTAAATAATCATCTACTAATTTATCTAGTATATCTTTACTAGTAGAATAATTGTTATCTTTTATTTTTTTAGGATATGGTATCTTTAGAGTTTCAAAAAGGATACTTCCTAATTGTTTAGGGGAAGCAATATTAAACTCAACCCCTGCTTCACTATAAATATCATTTTCTAATACTTTTATTTTAGTATCTAATTCTTTACCCATGTTAATTAGAAAATCTTGATTTACTCTAATACCAGTATATTCCATATCGGTTAACACTTCTACTAAAGGCATTTCAATATTTAAAAATAAATTATATGATTGTTCATCATTTAACTCTTTTTCAAATGAACTTTTTGTTTCATATATAAATCTAGCTTTTTCTACTGCATATTTAGCTATTTTTTCTTCATCTATTAATTTTTCTTTTCCGGGTTTACCATAAGTATTTTCATAAAAAGGTATATCGTAATCTTTAATATTAGCTAATATGGCAATATCATCTTTAATATTATAATTTAATAGATAACTAGCTATTTCAGTATCAAAGTTACAATTATTTATTTTGATATTTTTTCTTCTAAAAATATATAATAGTTTTTTTAAATCATAAGTTGATTTATTAAGATTATCATTAAAAATAGTACCATTATTTTCTAATAGATCAATTGGTATATAACAACTTACTTCTTTATTATATATACCGACTCCTAATATTTGGTCTTTATGATAATTAGTTCCTAGTGTTTCTACATATATTGAATAATCACTTGTTAGTTTTAAGTCGTTTAAATCTTTAATAATATTGACAGCTATTTCTTCTTTTTGATTATCATTATTATTATTTATGTTTTCTTGTTTAATATCTAATTTTTTTATTAATGAATAAAATTCTAATTCTTCTAATATATTTACATACTTTAGAGGATCTATTCCTAAATATTTTATTTTTTCAAAATCAGTATCGATTGGAACTTCTCTATATATTGTGGCAATATCTTTACTCATGTAAGCCATTTCTTTATCATTTATTAGTTTTTCTTTAGTTTTTCCTGTGATTTCATCAATATGAGAATATAAGTTATCAAGAGTTTGATATTTACTTAATAAGGAGATAGCAGTTTTTTCACCGATTCCTTTGACACCTGGAATATTATCACTAGCATCACCCATTAAGGCTTTTAAATCAATCATACCTATAGGTGGTACTTGATATGTTTCCATAAATAATTGTTTATCCATTCTGATAAAACCAGTTTGTTTTAATAGTTTTACATCTACTTCATCACTTATTAATTGAAGTAAATCTTTATCACTACTAATTATAGTGGCATTATAATCTTTATCTTCGTCAACTTTTTTAGCAAATGTTCCAATTATATCATCAGCTTCATAGTTATCAATTTCATAATATTTAATTCCCATCGCAGAACATATTTCTTTGGCCACAGGAAATTGTTGTTTCAATTCTTCTGGTGTTTCACTTCTACCATCTTTATAAAATTGATATTTATCGTGTCTAAAGGTTTTTCCTTTATCGAAAGCTATCATAATATATTCAGGTTTTTCTTCATTAATTATTTTATTTATCATATTAATAAAGCCATAAATAGCATTAGTTGGAAAACCTTTAGAATTTTTCATAATGTTACCTGTATAGCTAGTTGCATAATAACTTCTAAAAACAAGGTTGTTACCATCTACTAAAATTACTTTTTTCATTTTGTCATCACCTTGTATTATTATAGCATGAATTAAAACTTACAGGCAATTAAATAAATTAACCAATTTTTAAGACAATCGAATCATTTTGATTTCTAATATCGTCAGTACTTTCTAAATTTTCTACTCTAAGTGATAAAGCATAGGCTAATAGTGCTACTCCTATATAAATAATAGCTATAATTTTAAAATTGTTTTTCATAAATATTACCTCCCTTGTTTATGTATCTATCATAATACGAACTAGTGTTCGTGTCAATAATATTATGAACATTTGTTTGACATTTTACACTTGATGTGTTAATATTTAATTAGTAAGTTATATAAGGAGGTTATATGAAAGATTTAACTAGTAGACAAAATGATATTTTAACTGTTATAAAAAAATTCATGGCCGAAAAAGGATACCCACCTACTGTTAGAGAAATTGGTGCCATCGTTGGACTTTCTTCACCAGCTACTATTCACTTTCATTTAAAAAAGCTTGAAGAAAATGGTTATATAAAGAAGGATGATTCAAAAAATAGAACTTTAGAGTTACTAGTAAAAAATGAATATGCTGATGTTGAAGATAAGGTTGTTGATGTACCTTTACTTGGTAAAGTTACTGCTGGTAATCCGATTGAAGCTATTGAGATGCCTAATGAATTCTTTTCTTTACCTACTAATCTTATCCCAAATAAAAAGGAAATCTTTACTTTAAAAGTTAGTGGTGAATCAATGATCAATGCTGGTATATATGATGGTGATATTATTATAGTAGAAAGAAAGAATACTGCTAATAATGGTGAAAAAGTTGTAGCTATGACTGATGAAAATGAAGTTACAGTAAAGACTTTCTACAAAGAAAATGGTTATATAAGGTTACAGCCAGAAAATGATTTTATGGCACCAATTATATTACCAAATTGTACTATTTTAGGTAAAGTTATTGGCTTATATAGAAAATTTTAAGAGACTTAGGTCTCTTTTTTATATGATAATAATAGATAAGATGACTCAGGTTTATAGTTGCATGTTTGTAGAATTAAAATATCACTGTTACTATCTAAATCAATCTTAAAATTATATAGGGAGCTAGTTTGTAGGTATTTTAAATGTTCTTGATAAGAATTACTATCCCATTTTAAATTCATGTGTTCAAAGTTACCATTAGTAATTATTACTGAAAATAATTTATATTTATTAGTGAATTCTGGAGTTTCAATTGTTAAATAACGATGACTATTACTAAAATCATAATCTAAGAAGTTTTCTAAAAAATGAAAGGGAGCGTTATTCAAAGTTTTAGAGTTATGACCATATATTATAATTTTTTGATCATTTAAATTATTTCTATAATCTAGAAAAATACTACCAAAAATAGATTTAGTTAAGGTTTCATCATGATTTAGGAAATAAGTATTGTCACTATACTGCATAATTTTACTTACAAAATTAGTATTGTTAATTTTTAATAATCCTACCATATTTTTAGTTAGTATTATGGCGCTTTGATTACTTTTTTTAATTAAAATATTACTATTAATTAAAGGTAATATTACTATCAATAAAAAAATAATAATTAAAATAAAGACCTTTTTCATAAAATCACCAGTAATATAGTAACAGATACTATCTACTAATACAAACTCGTAAATAACTATTTTCCTCTTACTGAAATTTAAAAAAATATAGTAAAAAATACTATATTTCCGCTATGAAAACTTCAAAAATAATAGATGCGTCACTATTTCCACTTTTTAAATTGTAATCAAGTGTTGCGAGTTTATCTAAATATTGTAGTAATAATTTTTCACTATATTTATAAGAAGATTCACGTGCTAATTTAATTGGATAAGCATGCATTTTTAATAATTTACTTATTTCTAAATCACTTTTACCTTCTTCTAAAAAGACTTTTACTTGGTAAATTAGACGAATTTTATTAGCTAATTTAGAAATAATATTAGCTACTTGTTCTCCTTTTAGAATCATATCGTTATATATTTCATATGATTCTTTTTTTCTACCATTTAAGAT
>CAKPAQ010000093.1 GCA_934133015.1 uncultured Bacilli bacterium
CTTCTAGGATCTATCAAACCAAATTGTCTATTGTTAACCGCAAAGTTTTTAATTAATATATTTTCTCTAAAATTACTTCTATCGTTGTTAGCTGGATCTTTAGCTATCCATTTTTGTAAAGCACGAGAATTGATTTCCTTTTGTAAGGTTGTTGCGTATTCTAAGTCCATAGAAGCTGGATTTAAAAGAAGCGAATTACTATTTACATAAACACCATTTGATAAGTGATATCTACTAGCTCCAAAGACATTTCTAGTACTACCTTGTACTCTAAAACTTTCTCTTGATTCATTATTACTAACAAAAGATTTGTCTAAACCTTCTTCATGATAAACATAAGTATTACCCATAATACCTCTTCTATTATCATAATTACCTGGTGTATAAGTATCTTTTACCATTGCAGATGGAATTAATTTAGCTTCTAAAACACTACTTCCAACTTTTAATAAATCACTATTATTCGCAAATACTCCAGCATGACCACTATAACCACCAAGTATTACAGCTTTTGGATCATTTACTAAACCTATATTACTATTAGGAGAAGCTGTTAAATCTTGATATCTTTCAGGAGGAACATTTACATAGGTATTTTTTAAAGCTAATTTAGAAACAATATATTGATTGAATAGTTCTTCATAGGTTTTACCTGTTGTAGCTTCCATAACTTCTTTTAAAATAATTAAACCTATATCATTATAATTGTATTTATTCTTTTCAACTACTTCAGTATTAAATAAAATATTATAAGCATCTTTTTGGCTAGCTGCATCTTCTATTCTACCTGGTGTTTTAAACTCAACATTGAAACTAGTAATATCACCAATTGTTAAATCACCTAATTTACTAAATCTTGGATCAAGTTCTGTCACCTTATTATCAAATGATAATATGTTATTATTGATTAAATTATAGGCTATAATTTGAGTAAATAGTTTACTACATGAAGCTATATCAAACATGGTATTTTCATCAACTTTTTTCTTTTTAGTGGAATCGGTATAACCATCCATTACTTGAATTGTTGTATTTCCAACATGAACGCCCACGCTATAACCTGGTATTAGATTCCTATCATTTAAGATTTCTGCTATATCATTAGTATAACCTTCTAATAATTCCTCTATCATTTCTTTTTTGGTTTTATCTTTACCATGAATTAAAACTTGATTTACTTCTTCTAATAAACTATTTAATTTATTATTTTCCATTTTAATTCCATTTCGATATAAATCTAAAATAAATTTTCCTAATTGTTCTTCCATATAGATCTCCTAATAAAAATGTATTTCGTATCTATATACTAACATATAAAAGAGAAAAAGTATATAGCCAACGCTATATACTTTGGAGCATATTTATGAATAAATTTTATTTTTTTCTATCTTATTCTATCACCTCTCTTCATGATTATTAGTCTACTAGTCTTTTGTGAACTTTATATGAAGTTTTAGTGAAAAAAATAGGAAATTGTAAATTTTTAAATAATTATTTTTTATATTCAAATTCAAAGTCTAAGATTTTTACTAATTGTCCTTCTTGGGCACCTAATTCTTCTAATTTATCATCAATACCCATTTTACGTAATCTTTTTGTAAATCTCATTATACCTTCATCAGTTGTGAATTTTGTCATTCTAAATAATTTTTCTACTTCTTCTCCGGAAATTACCCATGTACCATTATCTTCTCTAGTAATTGTATATGGTTCTTCTTTTTTAAATTTATATAAAACATGTCCTTCAAATTGATCTTCATCGTATAATGGTTCATTTTCAATTTTTTCAAGCATATCAGCTAGTTCTTCTAACACTGGTTCTAATCCTTGATTTGATACTGCACTAATAGGGAATATTTTAATACTGGGATCAATTTTTTTCTTAAATTCTTCTAAATTAGTAATTGATTGTTCCATATCCATTTTATTAGCTATAATAATTTGAGGCTTATCTAGTAATTTTTTACTAAACATTCCTAATTCTTTATTGATAACTTGATAATCATCAAAAGGATTTCTTCCTTCGAAGCCAGACATATCGATAACATGAGCAATAACTCTAGTTCTTTCAATATGACGTAAGAATCTATCTCCTAAGCCTTCTCCTTCGCTAGCTCCTTCTATTAGTCCTGGTAAATCGGCCATAACAAAGCTTCTACCTTTATTATCTTTACATACTCCTAAATTAGGGGTTAAGGTTGTGAAGTGATAAGCAGCTATTTTAGGTTTTGATTTAGAAACTTGAGATATTATGGTACTTTTTCCTACACTAGGTAATCCAACTAAACCAACATCAGCTAATAATTTTAGTTCTACTTTTAAGAATTTTATTTCACCTGGTTCACCATTTTCACTAAAGTTTGGGGCAGGATTACTTGGTGTTTTAAAAGCAGTATTACCACGTCCTCCTCGTCCACCATAGGCAACTATTACTTCATCATCTTTCTTATTTAAATCTGCTACAATTAAATTGGTATCGGTATCAGTAATAACAGTACCTTGAGGAACACGGATTACTACATCTTCACTGTTTTTACCATTACAGTTTTTACCCATTCCATTTTCGCCTTTTTTACCTTTAATTACTTTTTGATATCTTAGATCTAATAATGTGTGAAGTCCAGTATCAACTTTAAAAATGATATTGGCACCTCTACCAC
Source organism: uncultured Bacilli bacterium (assembly GCA_934133015.1). GTDB lineage: Bacteria > Bacillota_I > Bacilli_A > RF39 > UBA660 > Alloscybalousia. The sequence goes on from CAKPAQ010000093.1 coordinate 2,661, forward strand.
CATTTCCACCATATGGTCCACCCATTGGGATATATTTTTCTCTACGAAAGGCAGTACAACCATCACCACCATTACCGGCTCTTACTTCGATTAATACTTCATCTATAAACATAGGTATCACCCCTTTAACTTTTCATAGTATAACATAAATGATAATAAAAATCTAGTATTCAAAAGTGTTAAAGATTATATCAATTAAGAAAAGATATGGAAATTTAAATATTGTTTAAAAAACCATATCTTTCTATTTATTATCTTAATTCTAATTAACCACTATGAATGGATCAGAACTTGTTCCGGATCCTATTGAAATTGGTATGTCAGAAGTTAAGTTTATAACAGACCTAACAATAGCAGAACCACTTACAGTACTATTATGTACATGTCCATTAACATAGCTACTCCATATTCTTGCTACTGAAGAATAATGTTCACCTGAACTCATTGCCCAAAAAAGTTTATTATTATATAAATAATAATCATTTTGAATAGTACATTTTAGTATAATTACTATTACTTGAATTAAAAACATATTGACTATTATCATTTATACCATCTTGATTAGATGTCTCATCTATCCACATTCTTAATCTAAAATATTTTCGATATGAGGCTTCTCCTCCAGCTACACTTGATTTATAAATGTTTTTTTCTATTTCATTTCCAACATTTATATTTGTTTGTACTAATTTACTATATTTTGTTGGTTCTAGTTCTTCTTTTCCTTTGTCTTAATTACTTTCTTTAAATTTGCAAATTATTTTACACAATTAAAAAAAGTTATGCAAATCATTTTGCATAAATCTTCTGGTTTTTATTTATTTTATTTTTTTATTTATAACTTAGAGTTAATTGCTATAAAAAAGAATAGCTGTTAACTATTCTCCTACAGTGTATACACTTGCTTGCTTTTTATCTCTTCCTAAACGTTCAAACTTAACGATACCATCAACCTTAGCAAATAATGTATCATCATTTCCACGACCAACATTTACACCAGGCATAATCTTAGTACCTCTTTGACGATAGATAATAGATCCTGCTGTTACGAATTCACCATCAGCAGCTTTTGCTCCTAATCTACGACCAGCTGAATCACGTCCATTTGATGTAGATCCTTGTCCTTTATGGTGAGCAAAATATTGTATATTTAAACTTAATCTCATCACGTTTATTTCCTCCTTACTTAACTTTTATATTTTCTGGATAACTCTCTGAAAGTTCATCAAGAAGATTTAACATATTTTTAATTAATTTATCACATATCTTATCTTGTTTCAAAATAGTAATTATCATACCATCTTTTACCTCTTCAAGATTAAGATAATCTTTATCAATTTCATATATACCATTAACAGTTGTTGTTACTATACTACTAACACTGCTACATACTATATCCTTACCATACTCATCATAATCAGCATGACCAAGTATTTTAATTTTGTTGATATTCTTCTTATCTTTACTTTCAACATTTACTTTTATCATTTTAATTACCCATTGATTTTTTTAATTTCAACTTTAGTATAAGGTTGTCTATGTCCATGTGTTCTACGGTTGCTTCTGTCTTTAGATTTATATTTAAATACTCTAATCTTCTTACCTTTTCCTTGTTTTAAAACAACACCTTCAACCTTAGCTTTTGAAACGTAAGGATTTCCTACTTTTCCATCAAGCATCAAAACTTCATCAAAAACAACTTTGTCTCCTTCGTTAACATCTAATTTTTCAACGAAAACAACGCTTCCTTCAGAAACAAGATATTGTTTACCACCAGTTTTAATAATTGCGTTCATCATTATACCTCCTTTATAAATTTTCTGACTCGCTCTTAAGG
>CAKPAQ010000094.1 GCA_934133015.1 uncultured Bacilli bacterium
GAACAATCTCTTCCAATTACAACATAGCAAGAATTTATGAGAATTTTATTGTCATCTGAGTAGTTATTTTTAACCTGAAATTCATAATTTAACAACATTCTTTTTACGTTAGGAATTACAAGATTAGTAATCGGTTCTTTATTTTCAATGGCTTGTTTACTACTAGTGACTACAGTGTTCTTTTCATCACTACTAACTATTGATGAGTTAGCATTTTTAACTGCTACATTTGTGTTTTTTCCATTATTAATCATTGATGAACTATTATTTTCAGATTTACTATTATCTTTTTCCTCATATGGAACTAAACCATGATCCTTATTATTTTTTGCTATATCTGCATCAATTTGTTTTCTTTTTTCAGGATCTAGTAATGATTTAGCAGCTTTACTGAACATCTCTTTTAAATATTCACCATCTGCATTTTTCATGCTCTCGTCATGTCTACAATACAAATTAATTTGTTTTTTTAGTGCTTCTCTAATTTCATTGCTAGTAGCACTTTGTCTAATACCCAATAACATATATGGATTTTGCATTTATTATTCCCCCTTCCTTGAATGTGTTACGTATTATACTACATTTCTCTTAAAAGTCATAATTTTTTTACTTGGTTCAAATTACCTTAACCAAACTAGCAGTAATTGATAATAAGTTCGGCTGGTAGTAAAATAACCTTATTTAAATCATAAAAGTTATATATTGATCTTTAACAAAAATGCCATTAGAAAATAACAAATAAAAATATTTCAAAAAATTAGCACACACTATTGACAAGTGCTAATAAAAGTGATACATTATAGTCGTAGTTGAGATACTACAGGTATAATATTATATAATGTGCTCCACCTTTAAGGCGTCAACACATAGTGATGAAAGGAAGTAGATATATATGATGTTAGTACCTAGAAGAGATTTCAATATTTTGGATGACTTTTTTGAAGATTCATTCTTTAATTCAAATGAAAGTAAAATTATGAAAACTGATATAAAAGAACATGATGATAAATATGAATTAATCGTAGATTTACCAGGTTTTGGCAAAGATGATATAAAGATGCATATCGAAGATGGCTACCTTGTAATTAATGCTAAAACTAATCAAGCTAATGATGAAAAATCTAAAAATGGTAAATATATTCGTAAAGAAAGATATTATGGAGAATGTTCAAGAAAATTCTATATCGGTGACAATATGACTGAAGAAGATATAAAAGCCAACTTCAAGAATGGTACATTGGATATTGAAATTCCTAAGAAAGCTGAAAAAGAAATTAAAGAAAAGAAATACATCGAAATTGAAGAATAATAAAAATTAAAAGCTGGGTAGAAATAATATTTCTATTCAGTTTTTTTTAACAAAGAAATAATATGGTATATATAATTTGTTAATAAATGATATAATTATAATGTAAGTTAAATAGGAGGAATATTATTGAAAAAAATAAAAGCTATAACGATAAAAGATAATGAACAGTTTTTAAGACAAATATCAAGACCAGTTGATTTTAATGATCCTGATTTGACTGACAACATTGAAACGTTACATGAATTTTGTAAAGACAATGAAGTACTGGCCATGGCCGCAGTACAACTAGGAATACCCAAAAGAATTATTTATATAAAGAATACTGATTTAAACGTAATTAAAAGAAGACAAGAAAATAATGCTACAGAAGCAGATATAAATCATAATGAATCAAGAGTACTTATTAATCCTGTTATCAAAGAAAGTGAAGGATTAACTGAATATTGGGAAGCCTGCGCTAGTTGTTTAGATAATACGGGATTAGTTAAAAGACCATATAAAATAGTAGTAGAGTACCAAGATATTAATAAAAAAATACATGAAGAAACTTTTGAAGGATTTGAATCAACTGTCTTATCCCATGAAATGGATCACTTAGATGGTATTTTACATATTGATATAGCCGAAAAAGTATTAGTCATGTCTGCTGATGAACGTCGTGAATATCGAAAAACACATGATTATAAAATAATTTCTAAAACAGAAAATTATAAAAAATTGATAAAAAAGAAATAGGAACTGATATTTATATGAAAAAACTAGTAGTTTATTATAGTTACACTGGTAATACTAAAAAAATAGCTAAAATAATCCAATAAAAATTAAATTGTGACATATTAGAGCTAACACCTAAAACTCCATTCTCAACAGACTATCAAACTGTAGTAGATGAGTATCAAAATAATTCTATTGATAATAAGAAAGTTGAAATCAATAATATTAATATTGATTTTTCTGAATATGATGAAATTATTATTGGAACACCAGTTTGGTGGTACACAATAAGTCCAGTAGTTACAACCTTTTTAAAAAAATACGACTTAAGTACAAAAAAAGTCTATTTATTCGCAACTAATGCTGGATGGTTAGGACGTACTTTCAAAGATTTTGAAAAACTATGTACAAATGCACATACTGATGAATGTATGAATGTTGTATTTGATGAAAATAATATTAATATGTTAAAAACAAGCATGCAAGATATAAATAATTGGATTGAAAAATTATAGGAGGAAATTATGGAAAAAGCTAAAGTATACTTTACAAGTGACATATCTGCAGAAAGTCTAATTAAAATTTATGAAGCACTAGGTAAGAAATTAGAAGGAAAAATTGGTGTAAAAATATCAACCGGTGAACCAGGTGGCCACAATTTTTTGAATCCTAATTTGATAGGCCCTTTAGTTAATAAATTAAATGGAACTATAACAGAATGCTGCACTGCTTATGGTGGAAAAAGACAAGATCCTAAAGATCATTGGCAAACAATTGAAGATCATGGTTTTAAAGCAATTGCCCCATGTGATATTATGGATGAGTTTAATGAATTTGAAATTCCCATTGAAAATGGTAAACATTTAACTAAAGACATTGTTGGTGAACATTTAAAAAATTATGATTCAATTTTAATGCTTTCTCACTTCAAAGGTCATGCGATGGGTGGCTTTGGAGGAGCATTAAAAAATATGAGTATCGGTATCGCATCTCATAATGGAAAAATCAATATTCACTCAGCTGGAAAAACACTAAATCAACAAGAATGTTGGGCTAACTTACCATCACAAGATGATTTTCTAGAGAGTATGGCCGATGCTTGTAAAGGTGTCATAAACTATATGGGAAAAGATAATATAGTTTATATAAATGTAGCCAACAATTTATCTGTAGACTGTGATTGTGATAATAATCCTGCTAATCCTGAAATGGCAGATATTGGAATATTCGCATCAACTGATCCAGTTGCCTTAGATCAAGCTTGCTATGACAGTGTTAAAACATCAACCGATCCTGGTAAACAAGCTTTAATCGAAAGAATGGATTCTAGACATGCTATTCATACTGTTGAAACAGCCTTTGAACATGGACTAGGGCAAAGAGATTATGAAATAATAAATATTGATAACAATAACTAAAGGAATTAGTATTATAAACACTTCTGTGAAAAAATAATACTAATTTTTTCTTTCAAAATATGAAAAAATTTTCACATTACGATTGACATATAAAATATTAAGTATATAATATAATGTGAAAAAAGTTTCATATAAAGGAGGAGTTTATGAATAGTTTTATAAAATTAAAAAATGTCACTAAAACATATATGATAGGTGATAAAAAGTTCAATGCTTTAAATGGTGTTAATTTAGAAATAAGTCAAAAAGAATTTGTAGTAATATTAGGACCAAGTGGTGCTGGAAAGAGTACATTACTTAATTTACTTGGTGGTATGGATAAATCAACTAGTGGTAGCATTATAGTTGGTGAAAAAGATTTATCTAAATTAAACGATAAAGAATTAACTCAATATAGAGCTAGCGATATAGGTTTTATTTTTCAATTCTACAATATAATGCCAACTTTAACAGTAGGTGAAAACGTTGAATTGGTCAAAGATGTAACCACAACTACTAAAAATGTTAAAAACGTATTAAAAGAAGTTGGTCTTGAAAAACACATAAACAAGTTCCCATCTGAATTATCAGGAGGAGAACAACAAAGAGTAAGTATAGCTAGAGCCATCATGAAAAATCCTAAGATTTTACTTTGTGATGAACCTACTGGTGCCTTAGATTCCAAAACTGGAGTGGAAGTATTAAAACTATTAAAAAAACAATGTGATGAAGATACAACTATAATAATTGTTACTCATAATGCCCTAATTTCTGAAATAGCTGATAAAGTTATTTATATAAAAAATGGTAAAGTTGATAACGTAAAAATTAATAAACATCCAAAAAATATAGATGAGGTAGTTTGGTAATATGCTATATCGTAAAATGCTTCGTGATATTAAAAATAATTTATCACAATTTATCACAATATTTTTAATGGTTTTAATAGGAGTAATGGCATATTCTGGAATAGAGTCTTACATGAATGGAATGCAAGAAACTGCCAATAC
>CAKPAQ010000095.1 GCA_934133015.1 uncultured Bacilli bacterium
CTTTAAGACAAAACATAAAAAAAGATGATACTAGAAGAATAATGGCCGCAATATTATATGTAAGAGAAGAAGTCTGTAATACTTATGGTCATAGCTATTTAGAATATGATGAGTTATATAATTATACTATTAGAGCCTTAAATACAAAAATATCTTCAGCTGATTTTGATGTAGCGCTTGATACTTTGATTACTGATATAAAAGTAATTAATGAAGATAATAAATATTATTTAAAAAAAATGTGGGAAGCAGAAGAAAATATTGTAAAACGACTAGGTTATTTAACACGTAAACAAGATAATTTTGATAAAAAATTAGATAATTATTATAAAGAAGTAGAAGATATTAATTTATGTCAATATAATCTTGAACAAGAACAAGCTATAAAAAATTCATTTATAAAAAACTTCTTAGTTATAACAGGAGGACCAGGAACTGGGAAAACTACCATCATTAAAGCAATTTGTGAATTATATCGCAGACTAAATAAATTATCATACGAAAATTTATTTAAAGAAGTAGTACTTTTAGCTCCAACTGGTAGAGCTAGTAAAAGAATAAGTGAATCTGCTATGATGCCAGCTTGTACAATTCATCGTTTCTTAAAATGGAATAAAGAAAATAATAAATTCGCAATAAATGAGTATAATAAAAGTGATGCTAAATTAGTTATAGTAGATGAATTTAGTATGGTAGATACTATTTTATTTGATAATCTGTTAAATGGTTTAAGATATGATACAAAAATAATTTTAGTAGGAGATTATAATCAATTGCCTAGTGTTGGACCAGGTGAATTACTAAAAGATATGATAGAAAGTAATACCCTAAATGTAATTGAACTTAAACAACTATATCGTCAAGCAAGTAATTCTAACATTATTTCTCTCGCATATCAAATCAAAGAAAATAACGTAGATAAAACAATATTTAATAAACAAGAAGATTTAACTTTTTGCCCTGTACCTAATGAAAATGTCATAAAAAAAATAATTGAAATATCATCAGCATACTTAAAAAATTCAGACTCATTTCAGGTCTTAGTGCCAATGTATAAAGGTGTAAATGGAATTGACAATATAAACTTAGCTCTACAACAAGTTTTTAATGAAAAAAATAAAAAGAAAAAAGAAATAACTATAAATAATATTGTTTATAGAGAAAAAGATAAAGTAATTCAATTAACGAATATGCCAGATGAAAATGTATTTAATGGTGATATTGGTTACATAGAAAGTATAGTTAGTGAAGGAACTAAAAAAGAAATAATTATTAATTTTGATGGAAATTGTGTCCGTTATACAAGTAGTAATTTTAATAAATTTAAGCATGCTTACGCTATTAGTATTCATAAAAGTCAAGGTAGTGAATTTGATACTATTATTATACCAGTAGTTAAAAGTTATGGAAAAATGCTTTATCGTAAACTAATCTATACCGGTGTTACCAGAGTTAAAAAGAAATTATACTTAATAGGAGATTATGATGCCTTCATTTATTCAGTAAATAATAATGCTTCAGATATTAGAAAAACAACTCTTAAATCAAAATTAGAAAAAAATATTGAATGTATATCAAAATAAATATTGGGTAAACTAAAAATGGTATAGAGATATACTGATCATATTTTTAATAAGAGGTGATATTGTGAAAAAATGTGGAATCATTGGTGGTATTGTTTTGGGTATGGCTTTAACAGGATATGGTGCATGGTGCATGTATAAAAAATACTGTCCAGATTGCGCTAAGGATATGAAAAAAGATTTTAAACATATGACTAAAGGTATAGAAAAAAATATTGAAGATATGATGTAAAAAAGCTAACGTAAAAGCGTTGGCTTTTTCTATTTATTAATAAAAAAAGTGTAAATAAATGCATCTTACTTTCTTTTTCTCTTAAAATTATGTATAATAAATATATAATCATAGAGGTGTTAATATGGCTAAGCGTAAAAAAAAGAAAGATAACGGAACAAAAAAATTTGAACATTGGAATGAATTAATTGGACTTGCCCTAATAGTAATATCAATTTTAAGTATTGTACCAACACCACTTGGATTTGTTGGTGAAATTGGTGCCTCATTTTCTATGTTTTTAATAGGAACATGGTATCAAATATTTTTACTTTTTATCTTTATACTAGGGTGTTATATGGTATATAAACGTAAGTTGCCTAATTTTTTATCAGGACGATTAGTAGGTCTATACTTTTTAGCAATAGGTTTAATGGTTCTTGCCCACATTAATTATGTAAAAGCCAATAATGGTGATATTCTAATAGTTTTTAAAGAAACTTTAGATAACTTATTAGAAAATTTTACAAATAGTGTTAATGGTAATCCCATTACCTTAAAAGGTGCTGGTATATTTGGAGCAACATTAAGTGCCGTTTTTTATAAATTATTTGATGTTATAGGTACTTATATAGTTTCTTTTATATTAATAGCTATAAGCATCGTATTATTAACAGGAGTAGATTTAATTGAAGTAATTACTAGACCATTTAAACGTAAAAAGAAGAAAAAATCTCTTGAAGATACCGGCGTTATAGTTAATGATTCATCAGTAATTAAAGAAGCTCTTACTCAAGTTGAATCTAAAGATCAAAATAAAATTAAAATTCATAGTATTGACGAGTTGACTCATCAAAAAGAAGAAAATAAGACAGAGCCAACTAAAGAATCATCTACAGAATCACCAATAGCGCCAGTTGAAGTTAAAATAAATGATAATACCAATCAAAATTATAAATTACCACCACTTTCTTTATTAACACCAACTAAAAAGAATAAAGCTGGTAATAACAACGAAATAATTGAAAATAATATAGTAAAATTAGAAAAAGTTTTAAAAGACTTTGGTATTATTGGTAAAGTAGTAGAAGTAAATGTAGGTCCAAGTGTAACACAATATGAACTTGAAATATCATCTGGTACTAAAGTAAATAAAATCTTAAGCTTAAATCGTGAAATATCCCTAGCTTTAGCTAAAAAAGATGTCCGTATTCAAGCTCCAATTCCTGGTAAATCAACTGTTGGAATAGAACTTGCCAACGATGTAATTATGCCAGTTGGTTTAAAAGAGATCTTAGATAATGTACCTGCTAATAAAGAAAAAAGTAAGTTGTTAGTAGCCTTAGGTAAAAACATAATGGGTAATAGTATTTTCTGTGAAATAGATAAAACCCCTCACTTGTTAGTAGCTGGAGCTACTGGTTCTGGTAAATCAGTTTGTATCAATTGTATTATAGCTTCAATTCTTATGAGAACTAAGCCAAATGAAGTAAAACTTGTATTAGTAGACCCCAAAAAAGTTGAATTAAGCATGTATAATGGTATACCTCATTTACTTATTCCCGTTGTTACAGATCCTAAAAAAGCAAATGATGCCTTAAAAAGAATTGTCCGCGAAATGGAAGATCGTTATGATCGTTTCAGCGAAAAAGGTGTAAAAAATATAACTACTTATAACGAATGGGTAGACAAGCAAAATGAAAATTTACCTGAAGAAGAGAAATATGCTCATATGCATTACATTGTAGTTATAGTAGACGAACTTGCCGACTTGATGATGGTGGCAAGTAAAGAAGTAGAAGATTCCATCATGAGGATCACTCAAATGGCTCGTGCAGCTGGAATTCATTTGATTATTGCTACTCAAAGACCATCTACCGATGTCATTACTGGTGTAGTTAAGGCAAATATTCCATCTCGTATATCTTTTGCTGTATCAAGTAGTATCGATTCTCGTACTATTTTAGATCAAACTGGAGCTGAAAAGTTACTTGGAAAAGGTGATATGTTATTTTTACCAATGGGTGAAAATGCTCCTGTTCGTGTTCAAGGTGCCTATGTTTCTGATGAAGATTTACAAAAAATTGTTGATCATACAATTACACAACAAAAAGCTCAATATGATGAAAAATTCTTAAATCTTGGTGAAAATAATAATGATAACCCTGGTTTAGATGATGTCAAAGATGCTAAAGAAGAATATGATGATCCTCTATACAACGAAATTGTTGAATTTGTTGTTATGACTGGTAAAGCAAGTGCCTCTTTATTACAGAGAAAATTTAGACTTGGTTACAATCGTGCCGCTAGATGTATTGATTTGCTAGAAGAAAGAGGAATAATTGGACCAGCTAATGGATCTAAACCACGTGAAGTTTTAATAAAATTAGATGATAGTGAATATGAATAAAGTCTTCTTTATTCATCAGAGTGTTGACAAAGTTCAATACTCTTTTCTTTTTTTCTAAAGTATTGTATAATTACCTTG
>CAKPAQ010000096.1 GCA_934133015.1 uncultured Bacilli bacterium
CCAATTTATTTGGTATTTTGATTGAAATAAGTAGTGTTCTTGTTTTTTTATATACTGATAATGTTTTTTTTAATTATTTAGTTCCAAGGTTTATTTTAATTTATTTTGTTTCTTGGCTATTGTTATTTATGGTATATGTAATATATATTTCTTTTTACGAAACAAAGAACGATGCTAATGCTAATAGTAATAAACTTACAAATTGCTTTATATATATTTACATATTTGTAGTTATAACACTTTTGTTATTGCCATTATATAGTCATATAGAAAATGGTATCGCTATGTTTACTTATGGACCTGCTGTATATTGTACTTATGCTATTTCACTTATATGCTTAGTTATATGTTTGTTTGTTACTATAAAGAATTTTAGAAATGTCAGGCTAAAAAAGTATTTACCATTATTTGCTTTTGTAATTGGAGGTATTATTGCTATGATTGTTCAAGCAATTAGTCCTTCACTTTTGCTACTTACTTCAGTTGAAACATTTGTCACATTCTTAATGTACTTTACAATAGAGAATCCTGATATGAAACTTATTAATGAATTAAATCTTGCTAAGGAACAGGCAGAAAAAGCTAATAATGCTAAGAGTGAATTCTTAAGTAATATGAGTCATGAAATTAGAACACCACTTAATGCTATAGTAGGATTTAGCCAAGCATTACAAGAAGAAAATATTCCTGATTCCGCTAAAGATGAAGTAAATGATATAATAATGGCTAGTGAAAGTCTTCTAGATATAGTTAATGGAATCTTAGATATTTCCAAAATAGAAGCTAATAAACTAGAAATAGTTAATACTGAATATAATAGTAAAAAAATATTTAACGAATTAGTAGTTTTAGCTAAAGCTAGATTAGGTGATAAACCACTTGATTTTAGGGTTGACATAGCTCAAGATATACCTGAATATTTATATGGTGATTACGTAAGAGTTAAACAGATAATTGTAAACTTATTAACTAATGCCATAAAATATACCAAAGAAGGATATATTGAATTTAAAGTAAGTACTATAAAGAAAGATAATATATGCCGTTTAATAATTTCAGTAGAAGATTCAGGTATAGGTATTAAAAAAGAAAGTATTGATAAATTATTTACAAAATTTCAGCGATTTGATTTGGAAAAGAACATTACTATAGAAGGAACTGGACTTGGACTAGCTATAACTAAAAAATTAGTAGATTTAATGAATGGAAAAATCGTAGTTCAAAGTATATATGGAGAAGGTAGCCGATTTACAGTAGCACTTGATCAAAGAATAGTTACCAATCCTAGTATAAATAAAGAAGAAAGTACTACTAATTTTGTTGAGTATAATGGTACTGGTAAAAAAGTATTAGTAGTTGATGATAATAAAGTAAATCTTAAAGTGGCAGCAAGATTACTTAAAGATTATAACTTAGAAATAGAAACAGTAGATAATGGTTATGAATGTATTCAAAAAATCAGAAATAATGAACATTTTGACTTAATATTATTAGATGATATGATGCCTAAAATGTCAGGAATTGAAACATTAAAGAACTTAAAACAAGATTCAAATTATAAAATTCCAACAGTAGCTCTAACTGCTAACGCTATTTCTGGAATGAAAGAAAAATATCTTAATGAAGGATTTGACGATTATTTGTCAAAACCAATTGATAAATTAGAATTAAATCGTGTTATTAGAAAATTTTTAGATAAAAAATAAATTATTATGATATAATCAAAATAGAATAGGATGTGTGAATATGAAAGATGTTAATTTATTAGTTAATAATGGTGTTAATGTTCAAAAAAGCTTAGAATTATTTGGAGATATTGAAACTTATAATGATACTCTAAATGATTTTCTAGCAGAAATAGAAGATAAACTTGCTAAAATAAAATCATTTAAAGAAATATCTGATATGGCTAATTACGCTATATTAGTTCACTCTTTAAAAAGTGATGCCAAGTATTTTGGCTTTGAAAAGTTAGCAGAACTTGCATACAATCATGAAATGGAAAGTAAAGCTAATAATATGTATTATGTTACAGATCACTTTGATGAACTTATGAATGAAGCTAATCGTATTCTTCATTTAGTAAAACAATATATGGGAGTTGAACAAGCTAGCACACAACAAGATGTAAAACCTCAAGTAACAGAAAATCGTAAAAAAATCTTAGTAGCAGATGATTCAACTATAGTTAGAAACTTTATTCAAAAAATATTCAGTAATGAGTATGAAGTATTAATAGCTAATGATGGAAAAGAAGCCTTAGATACCGTTAGAACATATTATAATGATATAGTAGCTATGTTACTTGATTTAAATATGCCAAATATTGATGGATTTCAAGTACTTGAATATTTTAAACAAAACAATTTATTTAGTAAAATTCCGGTTTCAATCATAACAGGTGATAGTTCTAAAGAGGCTATAAATAAAGCTTGTAGTTATCCAATAGTAGATATGCTTCAAAAACCATTTAATGAATATAATATAAAAACTATTGTTGAAAAAACAATTTCTTTTAGAAAAAATTCAACTGATGATATAGAAACAATCTAAAAAATACGTTACTGATTTGTATTTCAGTAACGTATTTTTGTGTGTAGAAAAGAGTATTTATTGCTCATAAATTTTTAATATATCTCCAATACTATAGTGATTACATACACCAACAGGAAATTCATAGGTATAATAAACTTTTCTTTTTGGAAAAATAATTCTTTCTGTACCAAAATTTGGATACATATATAATATTTTATTATCTTTATCAGTCATGATTATATCAATTTTCTGAAACATAAAATAAGTATGAATACTTTTACATTTAGGAAATCTTTTTCCAACTGTAATAGGTTCTAATTGAAACATAAAACCTTTAAATCTTTTAAAAAAACTTTTCTCATCATTAAAATAAACTTTAGTATTATTACATTTTATATACATTTAAACCACCACTATTAGTATATCATGAATACATTTTATTTGACAATTTATCTTTTTTTTAATAAACTAAATTTAATGATAGGTGATGAAAATGATAAAAGTAAATAATAAGGCGCAAGCATTAGTAGAATACATTCTGATAATAGCGTTAATTTCAATTCTTTTAATCGGATTGGTTAAAACATTTGGGGGATATTTAAAAGACTCTATGACTAAGACATCTTGTTCGATAAGTGGGATGGAATACAAAAAAGGCGATAATCCTGGTGATGGTCAATGTGTTGAAATAGAAGAATCTAACTAAGCTATACTAAATACATAGAATACAAAGGATGATAATTATGAAAAAGAATATCTTCAATAAGAAAAAAGCTATACTATTATCAGCAGTTGGAATATTAGCATTATTAGTAATAACTGTAGGAGTAACATATTCAGTGTTTACATATACAAAAATAGGAACAACTGAAAATACAATGACATCAGGAACATTAAAGTTTTTATATATAGAAAATAGTGGTAGTGGAAATGGAATCAAATTAACCAATGCTTTTCCGGTAACAGATGAAGTAGGAAAGAAGCAAATAGGAGATAATAATGTCTTTGACTTTAAAGTTGAAGGAGAAAATACAAGTGATAATGTAATAAATTATGAGATAACTCTAAGAAAAAGTAGTGAATCAACATTAGATGAGAAAGTATTAAAAGTATATTTGACAGATATAACAGAAAATGAAGATAGTGAGTTATTAGGAGTAAGTAAGTATAGTGATTTAAAACAAACATATATAAATGTAGGAGACAATATAGAAAAGACATTATACATAGATAAAGTTCCAGCACATAGTAGTAGTTATGAAAAAAGTTTTAGATTAAGAATGTGGGTAGATGAAAATACAAACTTTGCAACAGGAGAGTATGATAATAAAACATTTAAAACAACAGTGAACGTATATGCAGATACTAATATAATAAGTGAACCAACTGCATACACGAGTCAATATTAAATGGAACCGATCCAGTATTAAAAGATAATTTAGTACCAGTAACAATATCAACTGATGGAACAGTAAAAAAAGCAAATATTTATACAAAGTGGTATAACTATGAAAATAAAGAATGGGCAAATGCAGTAATATTAAAAGATGAAACAATTACTTATAGTGAAAATGAAGTAATACCAGAATCAAACATTGAATCATATTTTGTATGGATACCAAGATATAAATATCAAATATTTGATGAAGGAAATTATACAGGTTTAACAGCAATAGAAAATAAGGTACAAACAATAAATGTAGTATTTGAAAATAAAG
>CAKPAQ010000097.1 GCA_934133015.1 uncultured Bacilli bacterium
GGATTATTCTTACCTATTGGGATAATATTAACTTTAATTGGGGCAATGTTTGGAGGAAGAACTAAACCATGATCATCACTATGTGTCATAATAAGAGCTCCTATTATTCTAGTGCTTAATCCCCATGAAGTTTGATATACATATCTTAATTTATTTTCACGATCTAAATAAGTCATATTGAAAGCTTTGGCAAAGTTATCACCAAAATAATGACTAGTACCAGATTGAAGAGCTACTCCGTTATACATTAAGGCTTCTATTGTATATGTGTTTTCTGCACCAGCAAATTTTTCTTTTTCAGTTTTTTCACCTTTTATTACAGGAATAGCTAATATTTCTTCACAAAAATCAGCATATACATTAAGCATTTTTAGAGTTTCTTCCATAGCTTCTTCGCTAGTAGCATGAATTGTATGACCTTCTTGCCATAGAAATTCACGACTACGTAAGAATGGACGAGTAGTTTTTTCCCATCTTACTACACTACACCATTGATTATATAATTTTGGTAAATCACGATAACTTTTTACAATATTAGCATAATGCTCACAAAATAAGGTTTCACTAGTAGGACGTACACACAATCTCTCTGGTAATTTTTCACTACCACCATATGTAACCCAAGCAACTTCTGGCGCAAAACCTTCAACATGGTCTTTTTCCTTGTTTAATAATGATTCAGAAATAAACATTGGCATACATACATTTTGATGGCCAGTTTCTTTGAATCTTCTATCTAATTCTTTTTGAATATTTTCCCATATTGCGTATCCATATGGACGAATTATCATACAACCTTTTATTGATGAATAGTCAATTAGTTCAGCCTTTAAACATATATCGGTATACCATTTAGCAAAGTCAACATCTCTACTAGTTATTTCTTTTACTTGTTTATCATTCATTTTTTTCACATCCCTAGCTATGATTATATATTAAATTTATGTTTTTGAAAAGAAAAATACTATATTTCAAGTATTTTTCTCTACTCTATATTTTGATTAGTAGTTGGATCTTCTGATGGAGTTGCGGTAGGCGTTTCTTCTACATCAGGTGTTGGTGATGGAGTTTCGTCTTTCTTTTCAGTTGAAGATGAATTAGAAGAATTATTTTTATTGTTATTTTTATTTTCTTCTTCTTTCTTTTGTTCTTCTGTTACTTGTTTAATCTCTTTATCAGATTTAACTTTAGTTATTATATCACTTATATAAGGTAGGCCAATAATTAATACAATAAATAATCCAAATATTATAAATACTGGTAATAGACCTTTACCATTTACGGTTCCATCATCAAGTTGTTTTTCATGCATTACATTATCAGAAGTACTCTCTTCTTTTTTTTCTATTATATTAGCTGAAACTGGTTCGATTGGTGTTGGATTGGGCATAGTTGGAACTTTCTCTGCTGGGATTTCTGGTACGTTGATATTTATGATATTACTTTCTAAACTCTTATTTTCTAAATTATTATCTTGATTAATATTGTTATCTTGATTCATAATTTCACCCCTCATTATTATATTTTGATTATAACACATAAATAGATTAAAAAAATAAAAATAACTGAAAATAGTTCCAGTTATTTAACGATTTTTTTATCTACTTACTTTCGTATTCTTTATTCTTAATTTTTTACTAAATAAGAAAATCCTTTTCTAATATAAAATTATCTCATTAATTTTTGTATTTTAGATTATCTAATAATATTTTCATTAAATGATTTAATGACATGGTTACTTGATCATTTTCTAAATCAATAATACCTGTTTTTAATTGTTCAGTAGGTATTACAAAAGGCCCTGCTCCTAAACTTAATTGATAAAAATCATGCATTTTAGGTTCTACAAAAAATGCTAAGAAATTTCTAATTACTTTCTTTTCTCCTTGAATAGAAATAATCATATCTTGAACATATAATTTAAAATCAAATACTCCATTATTATAATCTTTATATGGAATAAAACTATTATCAACATTTTCCATTTTATTATTTTTCATAAATTGTTTCGTGTTAGCTATTACTAAGTCAATTCTTTTATCAAATTCACCATCTTCAATATGTCCATCAGAAACAAGTTGTTCTGTATATCCATGACCAGATGCTAGTAATACTGTTTGAGGGTTATTATCATTTTCAATTTGAAAATCATTTAAGACAGGAATAAATAATTGTTCTGCATGTAACCTATAATTCATAATTCTAGCCATATCAGAAGCTATTTGAGTTGTATTTGTATTTTGTGGTACTGATAAATTATATAATCTTTCAACAAGTCTTAGCATTGTTCCATCAGCAACTTTAGATTTTAGTAATCCACTACAGAATCTATCGCTTCTAATAATAAATGTTAATTTAGTGATAACTTCCTCTAGAGATAAATTTTTTTCTTCTTTGTCTTTAATTAATTTATAATCATTTAAATAGTTTTGATTTAATATGTTATTATCATATAGATATGAAATAAACTTGCTTAGTTGCGCACTTGGATTTGATTCCGCTATAGTAAATGTTTCATTAATTGAAGTCATACCATCTAGAGTACAGGCATTAGGATTATTTTTCAAATCATCTATAGTATCTTGTAATATTTTAATATCTAAATTTTTATTTATTTTGTCATGTCTTTCTGTGTTAGTTGAATGACTTAAAGTATTTAAATACTTAATAAAAGAATTAATTATTTGCTCAAGGTAATCTCTTCTTTGTAGATCATTTATCCATTTTTGAGAAATAGATTTATATCCATAGATAATTCCAGCTAATCCTCCTGTTAATGCACCAATAGTATCAGTATCTTCACCAAGGTTTACTGCTTTTAAAACTGCCTTTTCAAAGGTATTAGTTGTTAGTACTGACCACATTGATGCTTCTAAACTATCAACAACATACCCACTTGATTTAATGTCACTTTCTTTTAATTTAGAAATGTCATCATATACTATTCTGCCATATATTTTTTTAATAATATTTAATTGTGGATGTTCTTGACATATTTCTTGTAAAATCGTTTGAGTATTTTTATATGCTTTAAACTTATCATGTTCATTTAACAATTCACAAATATAAATAGAATATATAAGGCACCCTACTACACTATAAACGTGCGAATGAGTCATTGAAGAAATAGTTTTAATTATCTTTATAAACTTATTATCTTTATAACTGATACCTGTATAATATAAGTATAAAGATATTGGTAATATTCTCATTAATGAACCGTTACCATTAGAACTTATTTCACCAGTTCCACACATTATCTCTTCTGGATGATTATTATTCTTATTTTGTTGATAAGTATCCAAAGCTGTACTTGTTGAAATACCTATATCAAAAACATGATTGAATGGAGTAAATTCCCCTTTTTGTTTCCATGCTAAGAAATTATTCATAATCAATTGATAATCAATTTCTTGGCTACTATTAATTAATCCATCAATTGTAGCTAAAACCATTGAACTATCATCTGACCATGTTCCCTTTGGTTGATTGTGAGTTATCATTTTATTTTTTAAAGATTCTCTACTCATAAATTCTACTGGAACTCCAAGCGCATCACCAATAAGAAATCCATATAAACTAGCTTTTACTAATTCATCGTTAGAAATTATATTTTCTTTAGCATTTGACTTGGAAGTGTTATTTATTGTAGTAGGTGGGATAACGTCCTTATTAGGAAATCCTTTTTTTATTACAGCTTTTGCTTCTTCAGGTTTTTCTTTTAGGAATTTTAAAAATGTATAGACACCTGGTGCTGTAAAATTGGAATTTAATTCATGAATCTTTTTTGCTGTATACCCTTCTACACTTATTGCATCTGGTAAATCATAAGTTTTCTTTATTAAATACTTAGTGAATTCATTGAATATATCATTATATTTTGTTAAATCTCTATAAATGATTTTAGATACTTCATCATTTTCTTTTAATTCATTTCTAAAATAGTTAATTATAATATCTGCCCAAAAAGGATCTACATTATCTTCTTTTACTTTTTCATCAAAGGTTTTCATTGCATCATTTTTTATTTGCTTATTTTCTTTATCAAGTTTCTTTTTCTTTTTAAATATTATTTCATATTCTGAAAGTAAATCTATTAATTTATTCCAATTACTTGGAACTGCTCCATTTCCAGAAATTGTATCTGTTTCTTTATTTTGTGTTAACCTAATTTCC
>CAKPAQ010000098.1 GCA_934133015.1 uncultured Bacilli bacterium
ACCTGTATAAACCATAAAAGTATTACCACCATAAGAAACCATCTGTTTAGTTGCCTTTAATAATTGATCATTTTTATCAAATGATACATGAGAACCAATTAATAACATTTAAATCACCTCGTTGTTGCACAATCTTTACTACTATATATAGTAGCATTCCAACTCATTTTTCGTCCATTAGTATCATTAGGTTGAAAATTTTCCAAACCCTTAATGGTAGCTAATGTTGCCTTTTTTCCATCTTCTGTTCCACATAATGACTGAATTGTAACTTCCATTTTATTTTTAGCATTACTTATTACTTCTGTTCTAGAAACATCATTAATTCTATATAACGGAATCGCATGATTATCCATATCTTGCCCTGCAACAAAGTATTCATAATCAGGATTATCACCTGAACCCATATTAATTACCGCAACGTAACTTTTACTTTTAACCCAATCACTATTAAATGAAGATTGTTTTTTTCCTTTATCAAGTGGAATCAAATCAAGTGAAACAATCAAAACATCATTAGCATCAATTGGCGCCACATACTCTTCACTAACTAAGTTCTTACGAACAGAATCAACGTATTGATGCAATATATCAGAAAATGCCTCTCTTTTTGATTTATCAATATAATTTGATACAGCTGGAATGGCAATAGTAAGTACTATACCAAGTATCACAATAACTCCCAACAATTCTACTAATGTAAACCCTTTTTTATTCATGTTTTCACATCCTCAAATACATAATAGCATAAAAGTTAAAAAAAGACAAAAGAAAAAAACCTAATAATAGGTTTTAATCATAACATCATATTATTTAATTATTTCATCAATAACGATATTACCACTAGATGAAGTATTTAAAATTGAATTACCAGAGCTTGTATTCTTAGAAACAGACCATTTAGTAGTAGTACTATCAACTTTGATTCCTTTACTATCAAGTCTTACGATATTGCTAGCTTTTAATGTACTTTCTTCAATAATTTGTTGTACATTTTTATTTGTAGAACTATCTTTTCCACCAGATACATATTTACCATCAGAAGCAGTTACATAATAAGTATATTTTGGACTATCAGCAGTACCATCATTAACGATAGCAACGAATGATCCATCTAATTCCCATTCTTCACCATATGAACTAGTTTGTCCACCTTTTTCAAGTGCTCCTGCTAATTTTGAGAAATAAATTACTGTTGCATGATTGTTGTCAACTGGTAATGAATATTCATCACCTAATGTTGCACCTTTTCTTGCAGCATCAATAAATTGTACTAGATTATCAACATAACCATTCTTTCTAGATTTTGTAATATATTGTGATACAGCTGGAATAGCGATTCCTAATACTACAGCTAATATAACAATAACAGCTAGTAATTCAATTAAAGTAAATCCTTTTTTGTTTAATTTGTTCATTCTTTAAATATCCTCCTTATTTTTTACATTCTAAATATAACATACTACTTTTATAATAGTCAATCAAGTTTTAAAATTTTACAAACAGTTGTCACCAGTTTACATCAGTTACTACATGTTCTAATACTACCACTAACACCTGTAATAGACTTAATTTCAGCATCATCTGGTATTGTAAAGTTCTTTTCAACGTATTTTAATTTTCCCTCTTTATCTAATAAACTTTTTTCAGTCAAACGAATTCCTCTATTTTTAGAACCATTTTCAGCAACCAAGTTTACATAATAAACAATAGTATCATCCCTACGAACTGCAATTACAAATGAATTAGTAGAACTATAAGTATTACCATCAGGATCCTTAGTTAAATCTTGATTATCTACACAAGCTAAGTTTATCCTTACAAGTTCACCATTTGCTGGTTTATTGATACTAGTAGCTAATTCTGTTTTTGCTAAAGATAAAAATTTAACCGCATCAGCAACATAAGTTTCTTTTTTACTTTTTTCAAGTGTAGAAATAACATTAGGTATCGCAATAGACATAACTATCGATAATATTACTAATACTGCTAGTAATTCTATCAAAGTAAATCCTTTTTTATTACCCATATCAACGCCTCCTTACTATAATTAGATTATATACTTAAAGTTAATTTTTGACAAGAAAAAAAAGCTAGACATCAAAGTTCATAGCTTTTACTTTTGGCGAATCACTATATAATTTTGTAAATAAAAAATCCATAGCTTTTACTTCATGCAATTCTTTAGCATCTTTCAAGGTATCAAGATATTTTGTGAAATCCAAACATCTATCTTTAGTATCTTGTATAAAAGTAGTTTGAGATATATTTCTTTGATCTAAATAAGCATAAGATGTTTTTACTTTTTCTAAAAGTTCAGCAAAAGTCATTTCTTTATCAAAAGACCCCTCAGAAATATATATATCTTCTAATTGTTTCAAATCTCTATAACCATTCATCATTTTAAAAACTAGACCTGAATCATACCTACTTCCACTTGCTTCACATTTTACTAAAATAGATAAATAAAGATTACAAGCTTCTAAACTTCTCAAATTACTAAAAGCTTCATCATAGGTATTAAATGAATCAACATTTTCCATAAAGTCCTCCTCTAATGTCACATATAATATAATAATTAATTAGTTTTGTCAATTTTTTTTATATCCATAACAGGATGAAACGTCATACGATAATTATCAAGTACTCCATATTTTTGTAATGCTTCAATATGTTTCTTAGTTGGATAACCTTTATGCTCAGCAAAGCCATACATAGGATATTTTTTATCAAGTTCAATCATCATTCTATCACGAGTAACTTTAGCAATAACACTAGCTGCAGCTATAGTGATACTTTTGGCATCACCTTTTATTATAGAAGTACTTGGAACATCTAGTTTATCTAACTTCATAGCATCAATTAAAACATGTTCTGGTTTTATTTTACTATTATTAATAGCTTGATACATAGCAAGTTTAGTTGCTTCATAAATATTAACTTCATCAATTACTTTTTCATCCATCATTCCAACACTTACAGAAAGAGCATGATCCATTATATAATCATAAAATATATTACGCTTTTTTTCAGTAAGCTTTTTTGAATCAGTTAATCCTTCTAAAACAAAATCTTTAGGTAAAATAACACAAGCTGTAACAACAGGTCCAACTAAAGGACCCCTACCTACTTCATCAACTCCACCAATATAATTTATACCATTATTCCATAATTCTTTTTCGTACTTATATAAGTCTATTTCATCTGTCATTGATATTACCTCTTTTATTTATTAATTCTTTTTACTTTTTGAAAAAAACTTTTTATTTTACATAATCTATTTTTTCTTTCAATATAACGAATCTTAAGTATTTGTTCATTGGCATACAACTGATTCATA
Organism: uncultured Bacilli bacterium; assembly: GCA_934133015.1. Classification (GTDB taxonomy): domain Bacteria; phylum Bacillota_I; class Bacilli_A; order RF39; family UBA660; genus Alloscybalousia. The sequence continues at coordinate 3,341 of CAKPAQ010000098.1, forward strand.
TAAAATCCTTCCATCTGTTCAACATATTCACCTGGAAGATAGTTACTAGGATTTTTGTGATATCTAATTTCAGTTAAATCTTGTTCTAATTTAGCATTATCTACTATACTTTCCAAAATTCTTTTTTGTTCTTTTAAACTTAACTCGTCAATGTTAAAATTGTATTTTGCAAAGAATTCCTTTAATTGTTGATCTTTATTCATGTAATCCTCCCTATTCAGCTCTATCTAATGTCACAGAACCAAAATTTCCATCTTTTAAATCTCTTATAATAATATAATATACTTTTTGATAATCAGCAAGACCACCTTTTTTTAAGGCTCCACGCTTTACAGCTATTTTTTCTAAAGTCTCTTCAATATTATCAAAATCTATATTATCAAGTTTATATCTTTCATGTAGTTTATCTGGATATAAATCATCCATAATTTTTAAAATAAAAATAGCTAATTCTTGTTCGTTTAATATTTCTTCTTTTATAGATGACAAACTTGCTAAAATAGATGCTTGATACTGATTTTCTAGTTTTGGCCACAAAATACCAGGTGAATCTAACAAGTCGATATTTTTATGTATTCTAATCCAACCAAGATTTTTAGTTACTCCTGGCTTATCACCAATAGATACTGCTTTTTTACCTACTAAACGATTTATTAATGTACTTTTTCCAACATTAGGAGCTCCAATAACCAAAGCACGAATATTTCTAGGTTTTAATCCTTTATTCTTTCTTTGTTCATTCATATCTTTTAATAAAATTTCACTAGCTGTAATTATTTTATTTACATTTTTACCACTTACTAAGTCAACCGGTATTACTGTGTATCCT
>CAKPAQ010000099.1 GCA_934133015.1 uncultured Bacilli bacterium
AACAAAGGTATATGGAAAGGACGAGGCAAAAGTTACAGCACTAGATAATGTTTCTTTCAAGGTAAATAAAGGAGAGACCATTGCTTTCATAGGATCAACTGGTAGTGGTAAATCTACATTAATTAATTTAGTACCACGTTTTTATGACGCTACTGATGGTGAAGTATTAGTAGATGGTATTAATGTTAAAGAATATAAAACCGAAACTCTATATAATAAAATGGGTTATATTCCTCAAAAAGCTGTAATGTTTACTGGTACTGTAGAAAGTAACGTAAATTACGGAAAAAGTGCTAATGAAATAACTTTGGATGATGTAAAAAAAGCAATAGATGTAGCTCAAGGAAAAGAATTTGTTTTAAAAATGGAAAATGGTTATCAAAGTCATATAGCTAGAGGTGGAACTAATATAAGTGGTGGTCAAAAACAAAGATTAGCTATTGCTAGAGCTATAGCCAGAAAACCAGAAATCTATATTTTTGATGATTCTTTTTCAGCCTTAGATTACAAAACTGATTTAACTTTGCGTAAACAATTAAAAGAATATACCAAAGATGCAACTAGCTTAATTGTAGCTCAAAGAATTGGAACTATTATTAATGCTGATAAGATTGTTGTTTTGGATAAAGGAGAATGTGTTGGAATTGGAACACATCATGAATTATTAAAAAATTGTGAAGTATATAAAGAAATAGCTTTATCACAATTATCAAAGGAGGAGTTAGAAAATGCCTAGACCAGGTGGCGGAAGAGTTAATGAAAAATCAAAAGATTTCTTTGGCTCTATAAAAAGATTATTAAAGCATTTAAATCCATGGAAATATGTTGTTATATCAGCCTTAGTTTTAGCAATGATTAGTGCTATATTATCCTTAATAGCTCCAAATAAATTATCAGATTTTACAGATGTTATTACTGAAGGACTAAAACCTAATACCGCTAAATTAGAAGAAATAGGTAATGCCATTTCTACTAATTTTACAAAAGAAAATTTTGAAACTAAAATACCTAATATTTTAATTGATTCTTCTATTCCAGAAGAAGATATTAGACAACTACAAGAAGTACTTGTAACTATAAATGAAACTAAAGATGAAAATGAAATTAAAGATACTTTCTTATCATTACCAGATACTATCCTATTAGCTATGATGGAAGATATTAAAATAGATAACGAAATAATTACTACTGAAGATCAGCTTGTATTTATTAAATTACTATCTAATAATAGTGATAATACAAATGAAATGGTAAAAAAACTAGATAAATTACCAGAACCTATTTATAACTTAGTAAAACCTAAAATAGATATGGATCTTGTATATAAATATGTCTTTTTCTTAGCATCTCTTTATGTAATAAGTGCTATATTTAATTATATTCAGAATTTTTCAATGACTACTGTATCAAATCATTTCGCTAAAAAATTAAGAAGCAGTATAAGTACTAAAATTAATAAATTACCATTAAAGTATTTTGATACTCATGAAACTGGTGATATATTATCAAGAGTAACTAATGATGTTGATACTATTAGTCAAAACTTAAATCAAAGTTTAGCAACTCTAGTAAGTAGTATAACTTTATTCGTTGGTTCAATTATAATGATGTTTGTAACAAACTGGGTTATGGCAATAGCAGCTATTTTGTCTAGTTTAATAGGGTTCTCTTTAATGTTTGCAATTCTAGGAAAGTCACAAAAATATTTTAGTAGAAGACAAACTGAACTTGGAGATTTAAATGGTTATATTGAAGAAATATATTCTGGTCATAATGTAGTAAAAGCCTATAATGGTAGTGAAGAGGCTATTAATCATTTTAGTAACCTAAATGAAAAACTATATGAATCTAATCGTAAAAGTCAATTCTTATCAGGACTTATGCAACCAATAATGGGATTCATTGGTAACTTTAGTTATGTAGTTGTTTGCATAGTAGGAGCATTATTAGTTATAAACAATCAAATATCATTTGGTGTAATAGTAGCATTTATAATATATGTTCGTCTATTTACAAATCCATTAACTCAAATAGCGCAAGCAATGACTTATTTACAATCAACAGCGGCAGCTAGTGAAAGAGTATTTGAATTCTTAGATGAAAAAGAAATGTCTAATCAAGATAATATTCTTGGAAAATTAGATAAATCAGATGCAAAAGGTGAAATAAAGTTTAAGCATGTAAAATTTGGTTATGATGAATCTAGAACTATTATTAAAGATTTTAGTGTTAATGTAAAACCAGGTCAGAAAGTAGCAATCGTTGGTCCTACTGGTGCTGGTAAGACTACTATGGTTAATTTACTTATGAAATTCTATGAAATAAATGATGGTGATATTTTAATAGATGGGGTTTCTATTAAGGACCTATCTCGTGAAAGTGTCCATGATTTATTCTGTATGGTACTACAAGATACTTGGTTATTTGAAGGTAGCATTCTAGATAACATTAAGTTCAATAAAAAAGATGTAACTGAAGAAGAAGTATGGAATGCTTGTAAAACAGTAGGGGTAGATCACTTTATTAGAACTTTACCAGGTGGATTAAATTCAATGATTGGTGACACTGATACAATAAGTCAAGGTCAAAAACAATTACTAACAATAGCGCGTGGTATGATTGAAGATGCTCCATTCTTGATTTTAGATGAGGCTACTTCTAATGTTGATACTAGAACTGAGGAATTAGTTCAAAAGGCTATGGATAAATTAACTGAAGGTAGGACTTCATTTATAATAGCGCATCGTCTATCTACCATTAAAAATGCTGATATTATTTTAGTAATGAAAGATGGAAATATTATTGAAACAGGTAACCATGAAGAATTAATGAATAAAAATGGTTTCTATGCTGATTTATATAATTCACAATTTGAACTATAAACAACAAAAAAATAGGTTGATGCCTATTTTTTTAAATTCAATATTTTTGAATTGTTTTTCATTTCAGTTATTATGTTTTGACCCATAAGAAGTTGTCCACTTAAGTTTGGATGCCAATCTACATGTGCCATATTATCTTTAGTAAGATTTGAATTATCTATAAAATAAACTTGTTCGTATTTACTACATAATTGTTTTAAAGCTTCATTATATAATTCTATTGGATATTGTACACGCTTTCTAATATATTTTACTCTAGTAGGAGTATAAATACTCATAATATAAAGTTCTAATTCAGGATTAATTTTCAATAATGCTTTGATGTTATTTTCTATTTTATCAATTACTAGTTTGATAGTAGCATCAATATTTTCAAATGATCTAGCCATCTCTTTAGTATTCAACATTTTAGCAAGGTTTGTATCCATATTTTTTAAGAAGTCGTTAACACCACAAGAATATATAAATGCGATATTATTATTACTAAGTATATCAACTATTTTTTCATTTTTATCGTTATCATTTAAATGATACAATTCTCTAGTTTTATCCGGTAGTTGAATAAATTGAAAAATACCACTATTTCTACATAGTGTTATACTTTTTCTTTGATTTTGTTTTATTTCATACAAACTAGTATTATCTTTCAATATAGATGATAAGTAATCAGTATCGTTATATGTACTCATAGAATACATATCAATCATTTTAAGGTTATCTATATTTTCTTTAAAAAAATCAAACACTACTTTTAAGTGATTTATATTATTTTTATTATCTCTTGTATAAGGAACACCAAAAGAATCAATCCCACCAATTAAATAAGTATCTTTTTTCATCTAATCGCCTCTAATTGAAGTATATTATAAGATAATTTTATTAAAAAAGTCTACAAAAATCATTAATTTACTCTAAGTTAACAGCAAAAATTTTGCCACGCCCATTGACATGGGGGGGGGG
>CAKPAQ010000100.1 GCA_934133015.1 uncultured Bacilli bacterium
GTTTAGCAACATTTAAGCCTCCTACTATTATTTCACCACGAGTAGGTTTTTCTTCCCTATATAGCATTTTTATTAAAGTTGATTTTCCACAACCAGTCCCACCGATTATAAAAACAAAATCACCTTTTTTTATTTTTAAATTCAAATCGTAGATTGCGGTAACGCCATTTCTATATTGTTTACTAACATTTTTGACTCTAATTAATTCCAATCATATCACCATCCACTTCTATTTTATAAGTATACCATAGTTTTTTACTAATTTCGACACTTTAAGCATATTTTTAATTATCATTTTCTGGTAAAATGTCAATATAAAAACAAATATTGATGTTCTTTAATCTAATATCTGTTTAATCTCACTTAAAATTAATTGGGCTGATGTTTCGATAAATACTTTTATATTATTTAGGTCAAAAAGATGGGCATTTTCTTTTTTATTATTTTCAATAACTATACTTGTATAATCTAATAATTTAGAAAGTTTAGCTACAGGTATTTCTTCCATATCAACATCAGGGATGACGGCTTCATTATAAAATAGTGATAAATTAAGATTATATTCATCTAATAGGGTGACATCTAAGTTAGTATAATCTGAATATAATAATTGTTTATATAACGATTTATCTTTTTTAATACTAGTACCATCTAGTAATTTAATTAAGTCATTTGAAACAATTTCAGTTAAAAAATACTTTTCCCATAGATAATCAGTATATAGGTGAATAAAGTATCCTAAAATAAAGGGATGGGCTAATTCATCTTGATATTTATTTAAGAATTTTTTAAGATCAATATGATTATTATTATCATAAAAGTGACTTCTAGTTTTAGTTTCTTGTACATGCTTACTAATATCTGGTGCGATTGAGCCTAATAGTAACATATTAGTATCTTTTACTTGTAGTGTATCATTAATTCTTTTAGCAACACACATGTGAATAACTGAACTTGCCATAATATAATCTCCTTACTATATATTATTATATAGTCTTTAGATGAAGGAAAAAAAGAAAATTTGACTTATATTACACAATTTTACTTGTTTCATTTTGATTATCATTATCTAATTCTAATAACTTATCGATATTATATATCTTATTATATTTATTTATTAAATTATAGGAATTAGCATGCATAGCGTGAGCTAACCATGAATTGTACTGCATTAATAATTTTTCTTGATTTAAAATACCTAATTGGTTATCTTTTGCAGCTTTACTTAATAAAGTTCTAATCTTTTTTTTACTTCTTTTTCTTAGTATACGATGTGTTTCAAAAATACGATATCCACAAAAGTCAACTCCCATATTGTTAGGATAATATTTACTTTTTCGATTTAATTCTAATTTAAGATGTGATTCAAGGTACTTCATAATTTCAAGTTTTATTTGTCTTGCCTCTTCTTTAGTTTTAACTAAGATAATAAAATCATCCATATAACGGACATAATATTTTATTTGTAACTGTTCTTTTACATAATGATCTAATTCATTTAAATAAATATTAGCGAAGTATTGAGAAGTATAATTACCAATTGGGATACCTTTAGTATCTGTTGAATCTGTTATTAACATTTTAGTAAACGATAAAAGTTTTTTATCACCTATGTGTCGATGCATTATACTGTATAAAATATTTCTATCAATATTATAAAAATATTTCTTGATATCGCACTTTAAAATATAATATTGACCATATTTACGCTTCATAATTCTCATATAATATTGAACTTTATCAACAGCTTTATGAGTTCCTTTATCTTTAATACAAGCATAAGTATCGTTAATAAATTTAGGTACAATATAGGGAATGATAAACTCTTCAACATACCATTGATGAACTATTCTATCTACATATGGCAGAGATTGAATAATTCTTAGTTTAGGTTCTCTAACTATAAATTGATGATATTTTCCTATATGATAGGTGTTATTTTTTATAGAATTATATAAATTCATTAGATTAGATTCTAAATCCATTTCAAATAAAATTACATCTTTTCGATTTCTTTTATTATTAGAGGCCCGCAGATGAGCTTTATAGAAGGCGATGTAATTTAATTTTTTATCATAGATATTTCTTAATGATTTTGGCATGATCTTATCCAACCGCCTAATAAATTACCAATATGAGTTATTTTCTTAGACCATGCAGTATAATTATTACTACTAATGTATTTTCTTTTATAGGATATTCTAATTAATACTTTTAGAAATTTTAATTCATTATCTAAATCACCTAAATATTTGATTTTGTTGCCTTTATCATATTGTTTATAAGCAACTATTATTTTTTTAATACCATTATAAGTAGTATTTTTTATATTTGTTACTAAAGATAGTTTTTCACTCTTAGGATATTTTTCAGTTATCATCTCGGTATAGTATATAAGTTCTATATACTGTTTATATATGATCAGTTCTTCTACTGTTTTACTCATGTAACATCTCCTGAAGTTCTTTTATAAATTCCATTGCTTCTAGGGGAGTAATATCATTTACATTAATGTTTTTGATTTTTGTTTCTATATTTATATATTTTCTTGGAATAGAAATTAGGGTTGAAACTTGTTCAATAATATCACTTAATTCAATTATTTTTATATCTAACTTATGGTTATTAAATACTCTGATATAGTCATCTAAACGACTTTCTGGGAAACCACATTTATTTACTTCATTAGTAAATTTAGTTGGTTTTAATACTACATATTGATTAATTGTTTCTACATCTTCAGCAACAAAAATATAGAACTTACCATTATGAAATAGATATAGTTTATTAGGATTTTCTTCTTTTAATCTTAAATATTCATTATATATTTTACTCATTTTTACCTCCAAAAAAAAGCAGCACAAAAAAATTGTACTGCTAATCATGATTTCTGATATTCATATATTATTACTAACCAAATATCATTATTTATGTGTTTCTTTGAAATTCAAAGAGGAATTTAATCTCTACGACAAACGTTAAGTAATTGTCCGTAAACAATTACAGTTAAACGAGTTATATTAACTTATTATTGTAGTCTCGGGACAAAACCACACGGAACGAATTGTTAGTGTTAGTCCCACCAGTATTGTTGTTGAACGCGAATGCGCCAGATTCAGAACCATTGTTCCAATTGCCACCGCGTATGAACCAAGGATTAGACGAATTCACGAAGTTGGCGTCTGAAAATCCAAAAGGAAAAAAACTAGTCCGACTAAATCCCTACATTTGTACTATGTATATTTCAAACTTACAAATGCCATCATTTTAGTAGCCCACAATTTTTTATAAAAAGAGAAAAAATTGTGGGCTTTCTTTCAAAATTTATATAAATAATCGTTATAATACTTTCTTTCAATATTTACGTTACAGGGTTATTAGCACCTATGGTGCTGGGGACAAAACCACACGGAACGAATAGTCAGTGCCAGTCCCACCAGTATTGTTGTTGAACGCGAATGCGCCAGACTCAGAACCATTGTTCCAATTGCCACCGCGTATGAACCAAGGATTAGACGAATACACGAAGTAGGCGTAATCACCATACCAACTTGATTTATATCTACTTCCACCATCTGGATCTGTTTCACTAGCAAATGGTCCCATCTCACCAGTCGCATCTCCTAAAAGTCTATAATTATAATTAGTATTGGTGGTTGATGTGTATTTATCCCAATATTTTGTATAAGTACTATCACTAAAGAAGTTAGGATATAAACTTGTTATTCCACTTGATCCTCCTACTGTTGATGCTCCTGTTGTATAACCGGCAACATACTCCCAAGCTCCACCTGACATATCATAAATACCTGTT
>CAKPAQ010000101.1 GCA_934133015.1 uncultured Bacilli bacterium
GCTTCGGTAACAGGAACAGGTACAAGTTCTGATCCATTTGTTGTTAGTTAGAACTAATTATTATATATTAAGATACATTCTGAAAAGTATTGTATCTTTTTTAATTTTATTTGAAAAATCAAAAACTTTGAATATCTTTCTTGACAAAAAATAAAATTATTAGTATAAGTTTAAATTATGGAAGGGATGTTTTTTTATGGCAGAGTTTTTAGTTATAGTGGAATCTCCTAGTAAGAGTAAAACAATTGAAAAATACTTAGGTAAAGGTTATAAAGTAGTATCTTCAAAAGGACATATTCGTGATTTAGCAACTACTGGTAAATATGGATTAGGTGTAGACGTTGAAAATAACTTTGAACCTAATTATGTAATTATTTCTAATAAGAAAAAAACAGTTACAGAATTAAAAAAAGATGTTAAACAAGCAGATAAAATATATTTAGCTACCGACCCTGACCGTGAAGGAGAGGCTATTAGTTGGCATTTAAAAGAAACTTTAGGTATAAGCGATAAAAATTACGAAAGAGTATTATTTCATGAAATAACTAAAGATAAAGTATTAGAAGCTATGAAATCACCTGGTAAGATTGATTATGATTTAGTACGTAGTCAAGAAACCAGAAGAATATTGGATAGAATAATTGGTTTTAGACTTTCTAAATTGATTCAATCTAAAACAAGTGGTACAAGTGCTGGACGTGTTCAAAGTGTAGCATTAAAACTAATTGTTGATAGAGAAAGAGAAATAGCTAAATTTATACCAGAAGAATATTGGACAATAACAGCTATTTTTGATAAAGATAATTTTGATTCAGAATTATTCCAATATAATCATAAAAAATTGGAAATAAAAAATGAACAAGAAGCTAATGATATTTTAGCTAAATTAAGTGAAAATTATAAATTAGATAGTCAAGAAACTAAACTAAAAAACAAGAAAGGGAAACCACCTTTTATTACTTCTACTTTACAACAAGAAGCATCTACAAAATTAGGTTTTCCAGCTAAAAAAACAATGAGTATAGCTCAGAAATTATATGAAGGTATTGATTTAGGTAGTGAAACAGTTGGTTTAATTACATATATGCGTACTGATTCTATTCGCTTATCTAATGAATTTATTTCTACAGGGTATAAGTTTATTGAAGAAAATTATGGTAAAGAGTATATAGGTAGTGTTAAGTTAGAAAAGAAAAAAGAAAATGTTCAAGATGCCCATGAAGCGATTAGACCTACTAGTGTATTAAGAACACCTGATAAAGTAAAACAATATTTAACTAGTGATGAGTATAAATTATATAGAATTATTTACTATAGAGCGTTAGCTTCTATTATGGCTGATGCTAAAGTTAATCAAACAACTATAATATTTGATAATAATAATTATCAATTTAAAACTACAGGGCAAGTATTAGTATTTCCAGGGTATTTAAAAGTATATTCAGACTATGAATCTAGTGAAGATAAAATATTACCTGATTTTGATAAAGAAGTATATGTAACTAATAATGTTGAAAAGAAGCAACATTTTACTAATCCACCAGCTAGATATACTGAAGCTAAATTAATAGCGGAAATGGAAAAATTAGGTATTGGTAGACCTTCTACTTATGCGACTATTATTAGTAATATTAGAGATCGTGGTTATGTAAACATGGTAGAAAAGAAATTTGTACCTACAGATATTGGGATAGAAGTTACTGATAAATTACAAGAATACTTTATGGATATTATTAATGTTGAATATACAAGTAATATGGAAACTGATTTAGATGAAATTGCTTCACATCAAAAAAATTATATTGAGGTTTTAACTAATTTTTATGAAAAATTTGAACCGATTGTAAAAAAAGCTTTTGGAGAAATGGAAAGAGTTAAACCAAAAGAAACTGGAGATGTTTGTCCAGAATGTGGTAATCCTTTAGTTATTCGCAAAGGAAGATATGGTGAATTTACAGCATGTAGTAATTATCCAGAATGCAAGTATATTAAAAAAGAAGAGAAAAAAATAGTAGAAATTATTGATTGTCCAAAATGTAAAAGTGGTAAAATAGTAGAGAGAAAGACAAAAAGAGGAAAAGTATTTTATGGATGTAATAATTATCCAAAATGTAAGTTTGCGTTATGGGATATGCCTGTTGATGAAAAATGTCCAAAATGTGGAGAAGTTTTAGTTATTAAAAATGATAAACTAAAATGTAGTAATAAAGATTGTGATTTTGAAAAAGATAAATAATTGATTAATTGGGTGAGGTGAGATAATGTCATACAAATTGGTGGCTTGTTTTAAAAATAAGTATAGTTATATTAATGAACAAGAACTTGATTTTCAAGATGATAAAATTACTAATATTTCTACCATTGACTATATTACTTGTCGATATCCAAGTGAGACATTTTTAATTAATTTATTAGATAGAGATGGTATTATTTCTGGTATGAATCATTTGTCTATAAAAAAGTGTAAAGATGGAAATCAAACATATTATTTGTCGCCATTATTTAATCACATTGAAATGTTAGATGTTATAGATGAATTAAAAGAAAGAGTAATTTATGAAGATGGTAAACCTAGAACATATAAATTAGTTTCACTTAACAATCGCTTTTTTCAGGAAAAAAAGAAAGAATTTTATGGATATATTAGTAATAATCCTGTATATTTTTTTCATGAAATATATAAAGATAATCCACCTAAGAGGTTAGAAACCTTAGTTTATAATTATACTGAAGTAAGAAAAACAGATTCAGTATCTTTAGAAGATTTATATCAATTTGATGATTTAGCAAGAAAAATTCAAACTGAGTTTAGTAAATATGAAGTATTTAGAGATTATGTAGTAAAAACTGATAAATATTTTGGTAATAAAGTAGAAGAAAATATGTCAAGTTTTTCCTTAGATAACCAAAATAATGACTTTGAAGAAGATGATTACCAAGAGGAAGAAGAATTTTTAACCAGTAGTGAAATACAAAAATCACTATCAGATCAATCTGCTGTTTGGTATAGAGGTCCAGTACCACGTGGATAAATATTTAAAAGAATATTTAGAATATTTATCAGTTCAAAAAAATTACTCTAGATATACTACTTTAAATTATAGTGAAGATATTATGACCTTTATTAATTATTGTCGAAAAAATAATATTGATTATTTGATGGTAGATTATAGTCAGGCAAAAAAATATTTAGTTAATTTATATGATGTTGAAAAAGAAAAGGCAACAACTGTTTCTAGAAAAATTAGTTCTATTAGAAGCTTTTATAAATATTTGGCAAGTAATAATATTTGTGAAAATAGTTCGTTTAATTTATTAAAATTACCAAAAAAAGAAAAGAAAATTCCTAGATATTTTGAATATAATGAATTACTCGAATTATTTGATGTTCCTAATATTAATACACCATTAGGTGAAAGAAATAGATTAATTTTAGAGTTATTATATGCGACTGGAATACGTGTTAGTGAATTGGTTAATATTCAATTAGATGATATAGATTACAATAGAAAACTAATATATATACTTGGAAAAGGTAATAAAGAACGTGTTGTTTATTTTAATGATGTTGCCTTAAAATATTTAAAAAAGTATATTAATGATGGTAGAGTTAAACTTAATATAAAGAATTCTAATTATCTATTTTTGAATAATAGAGGTGGTCAAATAACAACTAGGGGTGTTCAAATAGTTCTTGATAATATTATAAAAAAGACATCTTTAAATAAAAATATTTCACCACATATGTTAAGACATAGTTTTGCGACCCATTTATTAAATGAGGGTTGTGATTTATTGTCAGTGCAAGAG
>CAKPAQ010000102.1 GCA_934133015.1 uncultured Bacilli bacterium
TTAGTAAGACCTGCATCTATTTCTTTTACAGAACTCCTATATTTATTACCATAAACAATAGATAATTCAGCAAGTCTAGCTGTTCTAATCATTTCATTAGTTGTACCATATAATTTTAAAATCAAATCACGAGCTGTATCAACACGAGTATTAAGTACTTTAATAACTATTGGTTTCTTCTCTAATTCTTTAATAATTTCCCCAATTGCTTCATTAGCTTCAGCTAACTCCACAAAATAATTATTCATAATTATAGGTAATTTATAACTACGAATTTTCAATTTACATTGTTTAAGTAGTTCTTGAATTTCATCTAATTGTTCACGTGCCCTAGTTTCATCATCATACATACTACCCAAAGAATGCAAACAAGTATCTAATTCTTCTTCAATTTTTTTAAGTTTCATCGCTTGTAAATTAATTTCCTTAGATGCATCAGAATATGGTATTTCTTTATTTGAAATATCATTATTTAATTTTTTATACTCTTTCTTTAAATCATTAAAGCTTTTACTTATATCATTTAAAGATTCAATATCTTTATCTTTAAGATCATACATACTCTTAATATCATCAATTTGATGATAAATATCTTTAACTATTTTAATACCTTTTTTCAGATCTTTACTAAAATCATTTGAAGTTTCTTCATAAACTTTACGTGCATAAGTTTCTTTTTCAAAATCAGTAAATGTAGAATCTAAATAATCTAATATAGTTTTTAGTTCAAACATACAATCTTCAAGATTTAAAACTTTGATTCTATCTAAAATATTTTTAGTATTCTTCCTTGATTCTTCCATATTATACTCAATTTTTAAATAAGCAAGTGGATAACCATCGGCTACTAATTGATTATAATTATTTTCTATTTCTTCAATTCTTCTTGGAATCAACTTTTCTGATAATAATACTAAGTTAGGAACTTCACTAATAACAATAGCCATATGATCAATCATATTATCAAGTGCTTTTACAATATGAGTAACTTCATCATATTCATTTTTTTCCATAAGATTATCAAAGTCTAAGAAACGTTTTTCTATATTTTCAAATTGAAGCTCTATAACATCAGCTATATCTTCATAGTCATCTCTATGATTATTAAACTCTTTTAATAAACTACGATATTTTGCCTTTAACTTAGTAACAATACTACGATATTTTTCTTCACTCAAAGTTATTTCTTTAATTTCATCTAATAATTCATTGGCACTTTCCCTAGCTTTATATATTTCTATCTCTGTTTTAGCTAATTTGGCATTTATAACTTTATAATCTTTTTGATTTAATGCCATATCAAGTTCTATAATCATATCATTTATATTAGTAATTTTATCATCTTTAATAATTTCAAAACGATGTTGCCAATTTTTATATTTTTCACCCATTTTATCATTTTTAATAATAGGTTCAACCTTGGCAAGTTCAGACATAACTGGAGTTGAAGCAATTAAGTTTTTTTCTTTATCTAATAATTCCAATTGTTCTCTAATTGTTTTAATTTTATATTTTTGAAATAGAACTAGAACAATAGTTATTAGGACAATAGCTATTATAATAAATGTCGCGATTAAAAGATAAAGTCCACTCATTTTCTACACCTCTATTCTACATAGTAACATTTTACCATATATTCTGTTTTTTTTCTCATATTTTTGACAAAATTATTAAAATTTTATAATAAATAAAGAATAAAAATTTAAAAAATATTGACATATAAACAACATTTGTTTATAATCTAAACTGCATATTCATTGAAACAGTGCTATTAAATGTTTATTAATGTGTTTATAATAAGTAATGAAGTAACGTCACTGTTCGCGAAATATAAACTCCCTAATAAATAGTTTAATAGATTTCAATGTTTATGAGTAACATTGAAGGAGGAAAAAAAATGGCAAGATATACAGGGCCAAGTTACAAACAAGCTCGTAGAGTTAGTTTTTCTATCAGTGAAACTGGTAAAGAGTTAGCTCGTCGTCCTTATGGACCAGGGCAACACGGACAAGATCGTAAAGGAAAATTATCTAACTACGGTGAACAATTAAAGGAAAAACAAAAATTACGTTTCATGTATGGAGTAAATGAAAGACAATTCAAGAAAACTTTCTTAGAAGCTGCTAAAATGAAAGGTATTCATGGTGAAAACTTCTTAAAACTTCTTGAATCTAGATTAGACAACGTAGTATATCGTTTAGGACTTGCTACTACTCGTCGTGGAGCTAGACAATTAGTAAACCATGGACATATTACTGTAGATGGTAAAAAAGTTGATATTCCTTCATACCGTGTAAAAGTTGGATCAGTTATAGCTGTTAAAGAAAATTCAAAAGATCATCCAGCTATCAAAGCTGCTCTTGAAAAAGTAACAAACAGAGTTGAATTTGTAACATTTGATGACAAGAAACTTGAAGGTAAACTTGTTAGATTACCTGAAAGAAGCGAACTTAACGCTGACATTGATGAATCACTAATCGTTGAATTCTATAACCGTTAAGATTAAAGATCAGTTTATTACTGGTCTTTTTATTTTTCTATATCGCATATAATTTATCGAGGTATAGTAATGAATAATAGTAATATTAAAAATCAAGAATCACTATTATTAATAGACGGTGAATTAATAGGAACAGTATTATATTTAATAGCGATTATTATTTCAATATTATTAATAATTAATCAAAGAAATATAATATTAGAAAAAGAGCCATTATTTGAAACAGGTGAATTTCGTATTTTAGTTTTAGCTAATAGAGTATTTATATTATTATTAACATTATGGTTTCTTTATATAAATTATAAAACTTATAAATATATCCAAGAAAGTAACAATGATACTAAGTTATCAAAATTACAATTATTTTCATCATTTATATTAGTAATCGGTGCAATAATTGGTTTATATATAGCTAATTCTAATAATGTTAATCAAAGTGTAAATATAGAAAACCCAGAAATATAAAAAAAGATATATATTCATTAAAATAATATGAATGTATATCTTTTTTGATTAATTAATAACATACGGATCAGAACTTGTTCCAGACCCCGTTACCAGCGTATCAGCATCCAGAATCAAAACTGGACGAAGGCTGGGAACAGAATTGACATAGGTGCGGTCAATGGGACCTGTAGTATTTACGAACCATACATTTGAATATGAGCCAGAGAAGCCAGCCGGGCTCATTGTCCACCAATAGATGGCAAAATTATCTAAATAATAATTTCCATTTTTTTGTCCATAATAACCGCCTGCATAAACCACTTCATCATAAGTAAGTAATCCTACACTGGCATTTACTTGTCCTTTTCCATTTTCATCTGTTGTACATTTAAAATTTGGTGTATAACTTGAATATAAAGTCATTGTAGCGTTGCCTGATGTATATGCAGTAGATACTTTTACTTTGGCTTGTTCACAATAATAATTTCCTGTAGCTACATTTTTAGCTAAATCTGATTTACTTCCGATATTTGTTTGATACCAGCTTTCTAATGTTGTTTTAGCCTGACTATTTGTATAATACATATAACTATAATTATTATAATTTGAGTTAAATGCAATATTGGCATTATTATTGATTCCATCTTGCATAATTATTCTGATTGTTCCATCTTCATTTACTCTTACTATTCGCCAAGTAAACCCCGCAAATGAAACATAGTTATTTTCTACTGCTCTTCTAAAATAATAAGTAGGTTCTCCTGTATTGGTAGCAGTTGATTTATATAATCCACTTGCATCACTTGTATTATTTGATGAAGTTGTTAAAGTTG
>CAKPAQ010000103.1 GCA_934133015.1 uncultured Bacilli bacterium
ATAAGCAACCTTACAAGGTAATTATACAATACTTTAGAAAAAAAGAAAAGAGTATTGAACTTTGTCAACACTCTGAAGAGCATTGATTTTATCAATACTCTGAGTATATTTATATACACTATCTAATTCTCTTCTCTATAAGTTCAATCATTCTCTTTGGATCATCTAATAATTTTTCATATAAAGAAATATGTTTTCTAAGTTCTTCTATAAGTTCTAACTCATCTCTAGCTAAATTAATACCATAATTACTATCATTACTTGCTACTACAAACTCATCAGTTCCAAAAAAATAACCAAGATCGACATTTAGTTCATTTGCTAAATCAATTAAAGTATCCATAGTTGGTGTCCTTGTCCCATTTTCATAGCAGCAAATACTAGTTTTTGTTAAACCAACTCTATCAGCTAATTCTTGTTGAGTTAGACCCCTACTTTTGCGAATTTCATGTAGTCTCCTACCAAATAAAAACATACGGATTCCTCCTACTACTAATATTAGTTACAATTATAGGAAAATCATGTCGTTATTTGGGCTAAGTTAACTAATAAGAAACTTATTAAAACAAAGAAACAACTAACTTACGCTGCTGCTTCTTTATTTTTATTATTAGATAAGAAAGTTACTTTTTCCGCAACAACATCTATTTGTGTTACATTACCAGTTTCTTTTTCTATAGTTCTACTTTGTAATCTACCTTTTACGCCAAGAATGTCTCCTTTATTACAGTATTCTACTGTTGATACCGCTATATTATCCCATAAAATACAATCGATAAAATCCGTATCATATTCCCCATTCATATTTTTAAAACTACGAGGAACTGCCAATGTAATAAAACTTAATTTTTTCCCCTTTTCAGTTTCTCTTAACTCTGGTTTTCTAACAAGTCTTCCAACCAAAACCACCTGATTTAACATATTATTCCTCCTTTCATCAAGCAATTTAACATATAAAAATAAAGTACGCAAATGACCGAATCTTAATTTTCAAAGCATAATAAATAGAAAAAAAGAACTTTTCCCTAAGGAAAAATCCTTTTTTCAAGATTATATCACTCTGAATTTTTAAAAACATAAGTTTTTCTAAAAATTATAAATTTCTTCTCAACAATTGATTTAGTTCAACTGCATACTCCATCGGTAACTCTTCTCTGAATTTTTCTATAAATCCTAAAATAATAAGTTCCATGGCTCTTTCCCTATCAATTCCTCTACTCATTAAATAAAATAATTTCTCTTCACTAATTTTTGAAACAGTAGCCTCATGTTCTATACTACTACTAGCATTATTACATTCATTACATGGAATAGTGTCACTTTTTGATAAAGAATCTAAAATAAGAGTATCACATTTTACTAAAGCTTCACTGTTAGAAGCACTTTTCTTAATAGAAACTTTACCACGATAAGTGGCATTTCCCCCATTTTTAGCTATACTTTTAGATATAATATTACTTTTAGTATCCTTACCAATATGAATCATTCTACTACCAGTATCTTGTTGCTGATTATTTGTAGCTACACTAATTGTAATACAAGTACCTCTTGATCTATCACCTTGTAAAATACAACATGGATACTTCATCGTTATATTACTACCAATGTTACCATCAATCCATTCCATTACTCCATCAGTATCAACTAATGAACGTTTAGTTACCAAATTATTAACATTTTGAGCCCAATTTTGAATAGTACTATAACGACACTTACTTCTTTTTCCAACATATATTTCTACAACAGCTGCATGTAAAGATTGATCAGTATAATTTGGTGCTGTACAACCTTCAATATAATGAAGTTCACTATCATGATCAACAATAATCAAAGTTCTTTCAAACTGTCCCATACCACGACTACTAATTCTAAAATAGCTCTGTAGAGGTCGATCTAATTTAGTATATGGTGGAATATAAATAAAACTACCACCACTAAAAACCGAACCATTTAATGCTGCAAATTTATTTTCACTATTAGAAACAATCTTACCAAAATATTTTTTAGCAATCTCAGGATAATTTTTTAATCCTTCTTCAATAGATGTAAAAATAATATTTTTTCTTTTTAACTCTTCAAGCATATTATGATAAATTACTTCACTCTCATATTGTACACCAATACCATCTAAGTGATTTTCACTTTCTAATACACCCAAACTATCTAACTCACACTTAACATCTTTATTTACAAGATCCCAGTTATCAGTCATTTTCTTATCATCTGTCTTATAATAAATTATAGAATCAAAATCAATATCTATTTTAGGTCCGAACGATGGTAAAGAAATCTCATTAAAATACTTAAAACTATTTTTCCTATATTCAAATACCCAATTATCTTCTTTTTTTACTTCAGATATTTTACTAATTGTATCTAAATTAAGTCCTTTTAACTCCATGGTATCACCACTTTTTCTTTATTTTTTACATTTTTTCTATAACCTTTTTTAATGATTCAAATGGTAAAAAAGCACATTTCTTTCGATTAGGCTGTTTATAGATTTCATCATAAACATTAAGTTCACCTAATAAATCCGAATTATATTCTTTTTCATCTAACATATTTTCATAATTTTCTATAATTTCTTGAGCTTGTTGCTTATTTTTACCAATTAATGATTTAATCATAATACTAGTCGCACTAGTACTAATCGCACATGCATCTCCATCAAAATGAATATCCTCTATGATACCATCTTTTATTTTATACTGAATATCCAAATTATCTATACAACTTTCATTATTAGTATTAAGTTTAATATAACTATCATCACTAACTAATCCACGATTTTTAGGGCTTTGATAATTATCTAAAATAATATCTCTACGTAATATTTGATCCATAACTAATACCTGCTTTCTATAAAACTATTTCAAATATTCTTTTACTATCTTTTAAAACTTCAACAAGTTTATCTATTTCTTCTTTAGTATTATATAAATATAAACTTATACGACAAGTGTTTTTTACATTTAAATCTTCTTTTAAAATTTTAGCACAATGATTACCAGCTCTAACACATATATGATAATGATTCAAATAAACTGCTGTATCTTGACTAAAAACATCTTTAATATTAAAAGCTACTATATTATTAGATATATCTTTATTATAAATAATAACATTTTCTATATCTTCAAGTTTAGATATTAAATAATCTCTTAATTCTTTTTCATATTTACTAATATTCTCTATCCCAACATTATTTATATAATCTATTGCAGCTCCAAGTCCAATAACACCAGCTATATTAGGTGTACCAGCTTCTAATCTAGTTGGTAAACTTTTATATTCAATATCACCTAAACTATCAAAGGTACTATTCATCCCACCACCTACTATAGTTGGTTTTAACTCTTCTAATAGTTCTTTTTTTCCATATAAAACACCAACACCAGTTGGACCTAACATCTTATGTGCTGAAAAAGCTAGAAAATCAATATTAAGTTTATTAACATCAACTTTTAAATGGGGTACACTTTGAGCTCCATCTACTACTAAATAAATATTATTTAATTTACAAATCTTTCCAATTTCATCAATTGGTCTTTCATCACCAAGTACATTAGTAACTTGAGCAAGTGAAATAACTCTTGTTTTACTTGTAATGCTTGCCTTTACATTATCTATTGTTACTAAATGATTATCAAGTGGAATATATTTAACAACAATACCCATTTCTTTTTCTAACTCTAACCATGGTAAAA
>CAKPAQ010000104.1 GCA_934133015.1 uncultured Bacilli bacterium
AGAAGTTTTAGTAGAACAAATAAATAGTATAATTACAGAGTCAAAATCAAAGACTAAACAAATAAAGTTATAATAGAAAGGAAGAAAATTATGATAGAAAGATTAGATGCGATAGAAAAAAGATATCAAGATATTCAAACAGAACTTGCTAATCCTGATGTTTATAGTGATATGAATAAAATGAGATCTTTATCAAAAGAAGCAAGTGATTTAGAAGAAACAGTTAATACTTATCATGAATATAAAAAAGTTTTAGTGGGAATTGAAGATACTAAAGAAATGGTTAAAGATCCTGAAATGAGTGAAATAGCTAAAGAAGAGCTTGGCAATTTAGAACAAGAAAAGACATCATTAGAAGAAAAAATTCAAATTTTATTAATTCCTAAAGATCCTAATGATGGTAAAAATGTAATTGTTGAAATCCGTGGTGCAGCCGGTGGTGATGAAGCTAACATATTTGCTGGAGACTTATATAGAATGTATACTAGATATGCCGAAAAGCAAGGCTTTAAGACTGAATTAATAAATGCTGAAGAGGGTGAAGCTGGAGGTTTTTCTCAAATAGAATTTATGATTAAAGGTGATGGTGCTTATTCAAAACTAAAATATGAAAGTGGTTCCCATCGTGTTCAAAGAGTACCAGAAACAGAATCTCAAGGAAGAATACAAACATCAACAGCTACTGTTCTTGTTATGCCAGAAGCAGAAGATGTTAATATTGAAATTAATCCAAGCGACTTAAGAATAGATATTTATCGATCTTCAGGTTGTGGTGGTCAAGGTGTAAATACTACTGATTCAGCAGTAAGAATTACCCATTTACCTACAAATACAGTAGTAACTTGTCAAAATGAAAGAAGTCAAATTCAAAATAAAGAACAAGCTATGAAAGTATTAAAAGCTCGTCTTTATGAACAAGAATTAGAAAAACATGAACAAGCTTTAGGAAATGAAAGAAGAAATAAAATTGGTACAGGAGATCGTGCTGAAAAAATAAGAACATATAATTATCCACAAAATAGAGTAACTGATCATAGAATTGGTTATACAACTAATAATTTAGATCGCATAATGAATGGAGCTATCGATGAGATAATAGAAGCCCTAATTACTGAAGATCAAAAACGTAAATTAGCCGGAGAACAAGATGACTAATTCTAAAAAAACCGTAGAAGATTTAATTGTATATGGTAAAAGTAAATCATCATCTACTCATGCTAAAATGTTACTAGCTAGTTTATTAAATAGAAACCCATTAGAGCTGTTAAATATATTAGATATGGAAGTAACACCAGATATTATAGAAAAATATGTTTTAAAGCTAAAAGAGCTTCAAGAAAATCAACCTATTCAATATGTAATAGGTAAAAGTTGTTTTTATGGTAATGATTTTTTAGTTAATAAAGATACCTTAATCCCTCGTTTTGAAACAGAAGAATTAGTAGAAAAAACACTTTTCTATATAGAAAAATTATTTTCCAAAAAAGAATTAAGTATTATTGATTTAGGAACAGGAACAGGTTGTATAGGAATAACTTTAAAAAAACATTTACCACATGCTAAAGTAACATTAGTTGATATAGATTCTAATACTCTACAAGTAACAAGAGAAAATGCTAAAAACTTAAATACAGAAGTAGAAATAATAGAAAGTGACTTCTTTACTAATATTAATCAAAAGTTTGATGTTGTAATAAGTAATCCACCATATATAAAAGATAATGAAGAAATAGAAGAAATTGTTAAAAATAATGAACCATCAATTGCCTTATATGCAGGTGAAGATGGTCTTGATTGTTATAAAAAAATTTTATCCACAATTTCTAACCATTTAAATGAAAAATATTTAATAGCTTTTGAAATTGGTTCTACCCAAAAAAAAGATATAGTTAACTTAATAAAACTATATCTACCAAATAGTAAAATAGATTGTTACCAAGATCTTCAAGAGCGAGATAGAATGATATTTATCTACAATTAAAGGACACTATTGTCCTTTTTATTATGTATTTGGAATCCCTGCCTTAGCCCCATTTAATAAATAAATAAAATAATTAATATCTGTAAGTAGATTATCAAGGAACATAGGCTCTACAATAAAATAAGCATCACCATTTAAAACCTTAACGATGATTGAAGATAAGAATGACTGAATTCTTGAAGAAATATCAAGTGCCTCATTATTTAATTTTATTTCTATATCAGGAGTAATTACTACATTATTATATTTATTAAGCAATTGGCTTAGTTCTTGATCAAACATTCTAGCTTGATTGATTATATCACTTTGACTTGGATCAGATAATCCAGCAATAAATTTAGTTATCCATCTTATGGCTTCTAAATAATAATACTGATATCTAACAACTAATATAGGGTCAGTTCCTGTTTTATTTATTAATCTATCTAATTCTTTAATCAACAAATCAGTCTCTAAAATCATATATTGGTAAAAAAGAGGATAAGAATAAGAGAATAATTCATTATTGTTAATTCTTTCTAATATGTGATTACAGAAATCATAAAAGTTATTAACTAATAAATAAGTATTATTATTAAGTTCCTTTAATTTTTCTATATATTGTTGATCAACATTATTTGTATTACCATAATTTAAATTAAGCTCTGTTTCAGTAAGATCAGTATTTATATCAATCCCAAATAATTTTTCTGTCAATAATTCAGCATCTAACGTATAAGGGGTAAGAAATATTTGAACATCTTTTAACTGTATATCAAGTTTTCCATCAGCTAAATCTATAGCTACTTTACCTAATTTTTCACATCTTTTTCCAAAATCACTAGCTATATCAATTAAATCTTGATTATTTTCAAAAAAAGATAATTGAATATTAAGCGCAAACATACGTATAGTTCTTAAATAAAATAAATTATCAATAAGTGACTGTTGTGCAAATAAAGCATCTTCTTTCATAATTCACCTCTAAGTTATTATATGTATTAATAATTAAAAAGAATATTTTTTTTGAATAAAATAATTTATTAGAAATCATAATTTAGTTGTAAGGTGATAAGATGAAAAAATTAATTATAGTAGTAATCAGCTTAATTGTAATATTTACATTAAATAATAATGATGAAGTTGTAATTATTCCTAAAAGCGCTATTCGTTTTAGAGTAATAGCTAGCAGTAATAATAGTGAATCGCAACAAACTAAAATAGCGGTTAGAGATAAGATTCAAAAGGAACTATATCAAGACTTAATAAAAACTAATAATATTAATGAAGCAAGAAACGTTATAAATAGTAATCTACCTAAATATGAAAATACTGTAAAAGAAGCCTTAAATAATATAGATTCTACTGAATCATATGAAATAAATTATGGACTTAATTATTTCCCGGAAAAGATTTATAAAGGTGTAAAATATAATGAAGGTAACTATGAATCATTAGTTGTAACTTTAGGAAATGGAATGGGAAATAACTGGTGGTGTGTATTATTTCCTCCATTATGTTTATTAGAAGCAGAAGAAACTGAAGAAAAAACAGACGTAGAGTATAAATTTTTTATTAAAGAATTAATAGACAAATATTTTTAATCTGATATAATAACTAGCAGGAAGTGGTAGTATGGTTCAAAATATGCATATTCATTCTAATTATTCATTTGACTCTAAAATGAAATTAGAAAGTATTGCCAAAACTTTAATAGAAAATAATGTAAAATACGCAGGAATTACTGATC
>CAKPAQ010000105.1 GCA_934133015.1 uncultured Bacilli bacterium
TGAGGCGAAAGCTATTTTAGAATCTTTAGGCGCGAATGTGTCGGGTTCTGTATCCAAAAAAACAGATTATGTTATTGTTGGTGAAAATCCTGGAAGTAAATATACTAAAGCTGTGGAATTAGGTGTTCCAATTTGGACTGAAGATGATTTAGAAAGCAGGTTTTAATATGAAAAAACAAGGAATAGTTATTTTCCCAGATGGAAAATTAATAAAATACGGAAACTATGTTTGTACAGATGAAGCAAACTATTTATCTTCACCAAGTCATCAAGAGAGTTTTGAAAAAGAAGTCGTTGATAGCTTTGATTTTAAATTAGCAAATTTATTTTATGATAAAAGCCAAGACTTATATACGAATGGACAACGCTTATCACAAGAAGGATTAATCCTTATCTTTAATAACCAACTAACAACAACTGAACCAAGTAAAGTTTTATCATATGTTCCATCTGTACCTACTTCTGAACAATTAGAAGTATTATTAAATGATAATGATATAAATAATATTGCAGTTCAAGATGTGTATGAATTTAATTCTAATGATTGGGACGACTATCTTAAATACAATAGTTTTAAGAACTACGTCGAAATCAAGAATCATTCTATTAACAACAAGAAATAATGTGATATAATAATGGCATTCGGGAGGTTTTAGTATGAAAGTAAGTACAATAAAGAAAGTAACTGAATTTTCAAAAGTACACAATATTCCTTTAGATTATGAGGAATTATTAAGATTTGGTGAAAGTGGAGAGGAAAATTATTTATTAAAATTAATAGATGATCGTAATCGTAATATAAATGCTTTTATTTCTTATGTTAATTATGATTTAAGGAATCCTAAGTGGGATGTTAATTTTGCAAATTTAAAGAGCATGAATAATTTTGATGTAAAAGAATATATAAGAAATAAAATCATTTCAGCACCATCTAATAGTGTTGCGCTTGCGATATTAAGATATTTTGATCTTGGTTGTAGACCTTATTTATTAAGTTTATTTGAAAGTATAGAAGAATATGATACTTACATCAATAATTTAGATAAAGTAGTAGATGATACTAATTTTAATGATATTTTTCTTCCTAATCTTGATTTAACTTTGAGGTCTGAGAATTTTAATAGATGCCATTTAATTGAACAAGTAATGATTTGCTCCCAAAAAAGTATTAACTTAGATAAATATTTATTTAATGAGAGATTAAAACCAATGCTTAATATAGTAGCGACATTGGTAGCTAAAGGATATAATATTGATCAAGTTCTTACTTTCTGTGATAATTATGAAAAAAAAGTAGCAATGAGAAGTCAAAAATATGCTTTTTACAACAAAACTTACGATGATGTTTTCAGATATTTAGAAGATAGTGACTTTGTTGCCGATCTAGAAGTTCAAGATATTGTAATAAGTATTTTTAATTCACTAGAATATAATTCTATTGAAAAAATAACTAGTATGTTTCAAGAAATAGAACAAGAAAATAAGAAAGAATTATTTAAAATTTGTGTAGCACATGCAGACATATTAAAAGCACCAAATAGAGAAGATTTCTGTTACTACATTGAAGAAATATTATATGCAAATACCTCATCATATAGAGATTCATTATTAAAACTATTAGATGAATCAATTATAGTTTCTAATGATAAATGTCAATCAAGAACTGACCTTGAAACTCTTTGCCATCAACTTGATAAAGCTGAACAAATTGATGGAAGTTGTAGAGAATTTGCTGATTTTATAGCTAAAGTAGGAGATATTTGTATAGCTGATGGTTTATGTATATTTGAAGAAAATAAAAACACTAGAAGTGTTATTTATGAAAAATTTCCTCAATTTGTAGATAAAGAAAATCTAACTCGCAACAAAGTTGAGAACTATATTGAATGGTTAATAAATCTAAGTTATTTTGCTCCAAAAGATTGTAGTAAAATATTAGATATTATTAGCCTTCCTGTTATAAAAAGTATGGATGATAAAAATCAACAACAAGTAAGAGAATTATTACTAAATTCAGAAAATTTAGGAAGCTTAGATTATATATATGAAGAATATAGAGCTAAAAATAATGAATTTAATGAATATTGTAATATACATCCAACCATTTATCCTAATGATGATGATTCTGCTAGAGGACAATATAACCCACAAGTATCCCTTTTAACAGTAAGTGCTGCATTAAGTAATAATTATGATATAAACGAAGTATTAGCTGGATTTAATGATGATGATGACATCTCATCAAAGACTCTAATTCGTTCATTTAGGTATAAAAAATAATTGAAATCATGTTATAATTATACATAGTTATTTGTTATAATACTATGTATAATTTTATTTAGGAGGAAAAAATGGATAAGCTAACCAAAGAAGAAGTTTTACATGTTGCTCATCTTGCGAGAATTGGAGTAACTGAAGAAGAAATAGAAAAATACCAAGTAGAATTAAAACAATTGTTAAATGATGTTGATAAAATAAAAGACCTTAATATTGAAGAACAAGATCTATTAGTAACACCAGTTGAACATGAATCAGTATTAAGAAAAGATGAAGTAACTAGAAAAGTTGATTTTAATGATATCAAAAAGAATATACCAGCTTGTAATGGTAATTTTGTGGAAGTTCCGGTGATGATAAATGAGTAAATATTTAGATTTAAGTATAGAAGAGATTCACAAATTATTTTTAACCAAAGAAATAACACCCCTTGATTTAGTAATGGAATCTTATGAAAAAATTGCAGAAAACACAGACTTAAATAGTTTTATTACACTAAATAAAACCGAAGCGATAGAGTATGCTAAAAAACTATCTCAAGAAGAAGTAGAACAAGACAATCTATTATGGGGTATACCTATAGCTATTAAAGATAACATTTCCACTAAAGATATTAGAACTACTTGTGCCTCACATATTTTAGAGAATTATATTCCTATTTATGATGCGACTGTAGTAGAAAAAATAAAAAATAAGAAAATGATTATCATTGGTAAAACTAATATGGATGAATTTGCCATGGGATCAACTAGTCGTACCAGTTATTTTGGACCTCCTAAAAATCCTGTTGACAAAACTAAAATTACAGGTGGATCATCAGGTGGTTCAGCAGCTTGTATAAGTGCTAATCTAGTACCATTAGCTTTAGGTACCGATACTGGAGGTTCTATTCGTCAACCAGCTAGTTATACAGGAATAGTTGGAATGAAACCTACTTATGGTAGAGTATCACGTTATGGTTTAATAGCCTTCGCATCAAGTTTAGACCAAATAGGACCAATGACTAGAAATGTTTATGAAAATGCCTTATTATTAAATAGTATTATAGGTAAAGATGAAAAAGACTTAACATCTTCACCTAGAGAAATAGAAGACTTTACTAGTTTAATAGGTCAAGACATTAAAAATAAAAAAATAGCCATTCCTAAGTACTTTGTAAGTGATATTGTAAGTAATGAAATAATTGAAAAATTTAATAATGTAATAAATATACTAAAAGAAAATAACTGTACAGTAGAATATGTTGATATGAAATATTTAGATCAAGCAGTAACACTTTACCAAATCATCGCGATGGGTGAGGCAAGTAGTAATCTAGCTCGTTTTGATGGTGTTAAATATGGATATCGTAGTTCAAAATCTGATACAGTAGAAGAAATGTATGCTAACACTAGAAGTGAAGGCTTTGGTAAAGAAGTTAAGCG
>CAKPAQ010000106.1 GCA_934133015.1 uncultured Bacilli bacterium
GATAAGCATCTTCCAATTCAACATATTTACCAACTAAAGCTATTTCAATTTCACTATTTAAGTTTTCAACATTATCAAGTAAATGCATCCAACTATCTAGATTACTCTTAGTTACTTTCAAGCCAAATTGTTTTAAAATAATTTCCTCAATATTTTGATTATGAAAATTTATAGGTATTTGATAAACATTATTAACATCTTTTGCCTCAATAATGTTTTGAACAGGAATACTTCCAAATAAGGCTATTTTATTTTTAACAACATCTCCTAATTCAATAGGTGCACGTGTCACAATTATATCAGGTTGAATTCCCAATCTTCTAAGTTCAATAATACTATTTTGAGTTGGTTTAGTTTTTAATTCATTAGAACCATATAAATAAGGGACTAACGTAGTATGAACAAATAAAGTATTCTCTTTACCAAGTTCTAATCTTATTTGTCTTAATGATTCCATCATAACAGCTGATTCTATATCACCAACTGTTCCACCAATTTCCGTAATTACTATATCAGCACCACTTGTAGTACCTGCTTCATAAATTTTATTTTTTATTTCATTAGATATATGTGGAACTATTTGAATAGTTGCACCTAAAAAATCCCCTCTTCGTTCCTTTTCTATTACACTAGAATAAATTTTTCCATTTGTAATGTTAGATGTATAATTAAGTTCTTCATCAATGAACCTTTCATAATGTCCTAAATCTAAATCAGTTTCACACCCATCAGCTGTTACAAATACTTCTCCATGCTGTATAGGTGACATTGTACCAGGATCAACATTCATATAAGGATCAAATTTTTGCATAAAAACTTTATATCCTTTAGCTTTAAGTAATAGTGCAATACTTGAAGCTGTTATTCCTTTACCAAGCCCAGAACAAACTCCTCCCGTAACAAATACAAATTTCGTCATAAAATCACTCCCATCTAAAAATAAATAAAAAAAGAACCTCAAGAGAACTTCTCAGGCTCTCTTAAATTATACCACAAAATTTACAAAAAAAAATAAAAGTTATAATTTTAATAACATTTATTTAATTTAAAATATCTATTTCTTCAATATAGCCATATTTTTTATCTTTATATATCATTAACTTGTTATATTGTTCTAAAGCAATATCAGATACCAAATTAATTCTTTTACTCCCCGTATCAGTATAAACTAAAGGAATAGTATTTCTCTTTTTAGCTTCAAATGAAATATAAAAATTATTTTTAGGTAAAATATCAGTACTGATTAACTTAGTAGAATTATTAAATTTCTCCCAAGAAGGAAACTTTGTCTTAAAAATATCACAAATATTTTCCTCTTTTTCAGTATATAAATCATTTAAAGAAATAAAACCATTTGAAACAGCTAATTTAACAATTTCAGATACATATTTCATTGTATATTTATTAACATTTTCTCGTAAAGCTTTAGCATAATTGTAAACCATAAAAACAAACTTTTCGGCAACATCAATATTTCTAAACCCTATTTCACAAACATCATCTTCATTTACTAAAATAGTTAAATCATTATAGACTTCTTTAATTTGTTTTAAATTATGTGTATGAAGCCAAATATAACATGAATGTAAAACTCCATCAAGTCTATCCGTACAAAGCTTAGGTGATTTATTTTCTAATATATGATAGTTTGAATAATCTCTAAAATCATCAATACACAAATTATCTTGTTTTAAGAGTTCTTGTAATTTAACATCTTTTTTTATCATATCAACAGTACTTTTTTCAGATGATTCTTGATTAACATAATCACCAAATACATAATCAATACAATGAGCAAAGCAAGGAGTACCAATATCGTGTAATAATGCCGCTATAGTTTCTTTTTTATCATGAGTAAAATGCCATGTCATATGAGCTACAACTAAACTATGATCGAATCTTGTATATTTAAATAACGGCGAATACAACCTTGTATAATCACATCCACAAAACTGTGTTACATGCTTTAATCTTTCTAAAGTATCTGTACTTAAATATTTATCTATAAAATCAGGATATTTATCATCAATAAACAAATCTAAATATTGTTTCATTAAGCACACCTCACATTATTCAATTAACCATAAAAATAGATATAATACTCGTATAAAAAAGCAAGATTATCTTTTACATATTGAATGTTATTATCTATTATTTTTTTTAAAATGTCACTAGCACAATAATTATTTGTATAACTTAGTATTGAAATTTTAGAACTATCGATTATCCTATCAGAATATGTATGCATATTCCAATATTCCATCTTTTTATCTTTTATATTACTATCACTAGGATATAATAGTTTCAAAAAACTCTCATAATAAGTGTCTTTAACTTCATCTATATCATCATAACCAAAATCTACATTTTCTTCTAAATCCAAAATTAAAAAAATACTATTATCTAGAATGTTCCTCATCTGTTTAAAAACTTTTATTCGCTTATTTTTACTTTTTAATGATTTATTAACTATACAATTAGGTATAGCCCTAATACATAATGGCATTTTCATATAAAGTGTTCCTAACCAATAAATCTGATTACTTATACCTGATTTTGATGTAAGCCATCTTAACCAAACATCCATAATAGTTAAAATTCCATTTTCTCCTTGTGAAAAAAATACTTTTTTACTTTTTTCTACATATGAAGAATTAGCTCCTATTCTCGGTTCTAATCCATTCTTTATAATATTATTTAAATTATTCTTATTAGTATAGTGAAAAAAGGTATTATTAATATCAATTTGTGAAATATCTCTACTCTCAAATTTATTTGTCATTTTATCACCACACTTCTTAATAATATTTAATCAAAGCAATTCATAATACATATTTTATCATGTATCTTTATTATATGGATATTTATATCACAATCTTTTCTTATTAATAATCCTTTATAGTCATAATAATTGGTCTATGATCTGAACCTTCCGTCATCATATTTTCTTGTTTAATTAAAAAATATTCATAGCATGATTCTTTATCTTTTTCTACAAATGCAAAATCAACATTAACCAGTTCCATAGTTTCATAGCCATGCCATGAATTATCTAAAAAATTAAAATTTGAGTTTCTTGACTTCGTAGTATAGTTATTGTTTTGCTTTAATATATTATATACTTCAGACATATGAGAAACCATATTAATATTCCCTACAATAAGTTTATAATCTACATCAACTTCATCCATATAATTTAACGATTTTAATGTTCCATTAATTTTACTTTCTGTTGAAATATAATTAGTATGGATACATCAAATTAAATATCTTTTATTATTATATTTAAAGTTAACAAATAGGGTGGTTCGATAACCACTCATATTATAATCAATTACTTGTTCATTAATATTTTTATACTGATTATCTTTACCATGAGGAAGACAAAAAATTTTATTTATTTCTATTGTTGGTTCATTTTTAATCATAATTATATTATATTGATTAATAGATTCTATTCGTATTGGAAATTTTTTTAATATATTAAAATTATTTTTTAACAGCGTCAGTTTCTTCATCATATCCTTTAGATATGTAATTTCTACTTCCCTTATACATCATAGATTTATCATCAATATTTAAATAATCAAAGATTTTACATGTAGCATTATAACTATCATCAATTGAATTTGAAACATCATCCTGATCTATATTCATTCTAAATGGCGCTATTGTTATAGTTTCTAT
>CAKPAQ010000107.1 GCA_934133015.1 uncultured Bacilli bacterium
TATCTCTTCCAGATTGTGGTCTTTCATAACGATACATTGTACCATTATAATAAAGTTTAATTGGTTGAGTGCTATCGCCATACATTTTATTTTCAATATAACTTCTCATTATTCCAGCAGTTCCTTCTGGACGCAAAGTCATTTTTCTGTCACCACGATCAACAAAGTCATAAGTTTCTTTAGTAACAATATCTGTATTTTCTCCTACTCCTCTATGAAATAATTCACTTGATTCAAAGATAGGTGTACGAATATATTGATAATTGTACTTTTCACATACTGAATCAATTAAATCATTTACATATTTCCATTTTTTTGCTTCAATGCCATATATATCATGACATCCTTTTGGTTTAGTTATCATCTTATTCCTCCTTAAAATAAATAAAAAGATGACTCCAAAGGACGAACAATGTCGTGGTGCCACCTTATTTTTACTCTTAATCTTTAACGCAGATATACGTTTCTTTTAATGAAAAGTGTCTTCATTAGTATCAATTAGACATTTTCATCGGCCATGTCCTTTCTAATAAATCTTAACTAATTACTCTTCTTTTCAAGAATACACTTATATGATACTACATTTTTTTTAAATAAGCAATTATTTTTAAAGAAAAAAGAGCCTAAGCTCTTAAATATTAAAATAAGATTTTTGGTAAAATGTAGAATGTTACAAACATAGTTACTGCGAACATAACTAAGTAAGTATATCCTTGTTTATTTTCATCTATCTTAGTAACTGCTCCAATACCATGATATAAATGTTTTGAGTATAAAATTGCTGCTAGAGCTAATAGAATTACAAATAGTTTTGGACTAATATATGCACAAATGATTGCTACTACTGATGTAATTGTAGTTAAAACTGCACAAGTACCTACTAAGGAAATTGATTTTTTGAATGTCGAATCAGCTTTAAATAAGTTACCTGCTAATAATTGAATCATAACTACTGAAGTAAAGAACATAACTAGCATAAATAAAGCTACGTATAAAACAGTTTTAACGAATGGTATTTCTATACCTAAACCACCCATTAATCCAAGCATTTCAAATCCAGAAATTGAACTTAATGAACTTGATGCATTATCTAAGAACAAGTAGAACATAACACCTGTTATTAGTGAGTTTAATACTATGCTTATAATTCCTAAGATAAAGTTATCATCTTTTGAGTATTCTTTGATTGTATCGATTGGTTTAACAAATATTCCTTTAACTATATCAATCCAAGAGTTTAAATACCAATTAAAATCTTTTTTACTATTATTTTCATTACTAACTTTTTCAGTAGTGTTAGCTACTTTAGTATCGCAAGTACATTCTTCTGTTGGTTTACCACATTTTGTACAAAATTTTGCCATTTTTAAGCACCTCTTTCTTAATATCTAGAAAAATATGTAACTAGATTTCTAATTTCTAGCATTGTATATTTTCCATTTTCATATTTATAAACTATAGAGAAATATCCTGTTGAATCAGTATCTTTAGTTTCTGTTTCATCATTGTAATTAGTATATTCTACAGTATAGTCATATTTAGCTTTAATACGAATTGTTAATTCATTATCATCGTCATATAGACTACTTAAACTAGTATCAGTAAATTTTATGCTTTTAAGTTTATTACTATTACTATTTAAGGTAGAAACAAAATCATTATAATCATTTGTTAAATCTTCTAAGTTATCTTTTTCTATTACTAAGGTATCTTTTATATCATCAAAAGATTTTCCTTCTAATGCTGCTTTATATAGTGTTTCTATATCTTGTTTAACTTCTTTTTGCATTTCTTTTTTAGTTTTATCAGAAATAGTATCAGAACTAAATGAAATTGTTATATAGTCACGATAAGATGATGGTGTTACTTTCTTTTCTAGTTCAATTCCACTTGATAATTTAGCTTTAATAGTACTTTCTTTACTAAATACTTGTGGTAATAGATATACATCTTTTGAATCAGTTGATTCTTTGCTATCTAAGTATTTTTTAGTAAGTTTGATTCCTTCAAAAGTAGTTTCTGCATCTTTTGGTACAGTTATTTTAAAATCTTTTACTACTAATGAATCATATACATCATTTTCTAGGTTCCAATCATCAAAGAAAAATAAATTTTTACTATCTGATTTTTTTAAATTAATACTACTTGTTTTTTCACTATCTGAGTCTTTTAATTTGTATGAATATGAGACTTTAGCAATTGTTTTGTTTTCTTCATATTCAACTTTAGTTACTTTAAACTCTTTAACATTGGTAGATGAAAGGGTTTCTTTCATACCTTCATTAAATGTTTTTTTAGATACAAATGTTGTATCTCCTTCAATATTAAGGTATTTATATATACGATCTGTATCTTTTTTCATAACTGCGTTTAGATAATCTTCAGCTACTTTTTTAGGTTCATATTGTTTAGCTAATATTTGATATGTAACAAAAAGACAAACTACAACAGCTACTATTACCCCAATAATGATTTTAGTTTGCTTTTGCATTGGCTTTTTTTCAGAATTAGATGAAGGGGTATTACTTTTTTTACTGCTTTTTTCTTCAACTAGTTCTTCTTTTTCTACTAAAGCACCGCATTCACCACAAAACTTGTCGGTTTTCTTTAGTTTATTGCCGCATTCAGCGCAATACATAACTCTCACTCCTTTACAATATAAAAGTAACATTTTTTGACAAAAAAAGCAAGATTTTTAATTTACAAATTTTACTTTAAATATTGGTGTTGTCATTATTAAATTCTTTGTCTATTAAAAACTCATGCATTTCTTCTTCTAAACTATTCATATATATTTCTTCAATACGGTCAACTCTGCATTTTTCAGCTGTAACAATTGATTCTACTTTATTTACAGTGTCAAGAATATCATCATTTACAACTACATAATTATATTTAGTTACTTCATTTATTTCATTATATGCTTGTTTAAAACGATTTATAATCTTATCTTTACTATCTGTTTTTCTATTTATTAAACGCTTTTTTAACTCTTTTAGAGAAGGTGGCATAATAAAGATTAAAAGAGCTTCCGGAATTATTTTTTTGATGTTAGCAGCTCCATTAATTTCTACTTCAAGTATTACATCAGTTCCTTCGTCTAATTTTTTTCTTATAAATTCTTTGGGAGTTCCGTAATAATTGCCAACATAATTGTTATATTCTAGAAAGTAACCATCTTTTATTTTTTGTTTAAATTCATCTTCACTAATAAAATTATAGGTAACTCCTGGAATATCATTAGTACGTATAGGACGACTTGTTGTAGAAACACTAAGCCAATAGTGTGAGTGATTTTTTATTAATGTATCGATGACTGTTCCTTTACCTGCACCACTTGGTCCGGATATTACCACTAAGATTCCGTGGGCTTTTGATTTTATCATTGTATTCATTCTATCTTCTCCTTTTATTGATTATAATATGAACTATATTTAAAAATAAGTCAATATTTTTTATAAGAAAAACTAGACATAAGCCTAGTTAATTATATTAATTCTTTTATTGTATCTACTGATAAACCTGTATATTTAGAAATAAGTGATATTTCTATTTTTTCTTTTAACATATTTTTAGCTATAGATAGTTTTTCTTGCTCAATACCCTGTTCGATGCCTTTTTCCATTCCTTCCTCTAAGCCTGTATCATAACTTGAAGCTATGTCTTGTCTATGGG
>CAKPAQ010000108.1 GCA_934133015.1 uncultured Bacilli bacterium
GTCAACAACTGCAAAGACAGTTGTTTTGAGTTCTGATACAACCACAAAATCTATACTGAAAGTTCAATTAAAAAATAGTGCAAATGAAGAAATTAGTAATTCTTCTATAAATCTAAAAAATATGTTGGATATTTTAGATTACGAAGTAGTAGAAGAATGGGAGGAAACAATGTGAAAAAATTAGAAAAAATTAACTCTCGCTTAGTCGGGGGGGGGGTATTCAAATACCAAACAAAGACAAAGAAAGGAGAACAATGGATTAAATGTTCTCCTAAATACCTTCAAAGATTGGAGGTACAAAGTTAGAGGTGATTTAGTTGAGTAAATCAATTAAATTCTCTAATGATATTTATTTGGATAGTAGTAGTGTAGTTCATAATAAAAAGAAATTATCAGATATATTAAATAATTTAATACCAGTAGGAACACAAGTTGCTTATGGTGGTTCTACACCGCCAACAAGCTGGTTAATATGTGATGGTAGTGTAGTATCAAGAACTACTTATGCAAAATTATTTGCAGTAATAGGTACTAGTTATGGTGCTGGTGATGGAAGTACAACATTTAATTTACCTAATAAAAAAGGTAGAGTAAGTGCTGGTTATGATAGTAGTACATCTGCATATAACAGTATAGGTAAACATGTTGGAAGTAATGACCATTTTCATTTATTGCCAATTGGAAGTTTAGAAAATCAAGATAATGTAGCTATTGTTGGTTATAGTGGAAACTATGAGGATACAACAGTAGGAGCAGGTTATGCTAGAAAAAGTGATGCTACATATTCTGAAACTACAAGTTCTACCAATATAAGAAAAAGTTATTCAGACCGTGCAAGTTCAATCCAACCAACAGAAGTTGATAATTGGATAATTAAAGCATTTTAATTATAATATGTAAGCAACTAATAAATAAATATCATACTCTAACTTAGAGTCTTATGAGAACATTAAAATTAAAGGATAATAATTATTGGGATAGTTCTTCAATAATGCATTCAAAAAAGAGTTTAAAAACATATTTGAATAATAACGTTGAATATGATGAAATTCCTATAGATAATAGTACAACTTTAGGAGAAGGAAGTAAAACACTTACTAATAAATATAATAAAATCGATGTTGTATGTGCTGTAAACACTGCAAATGTTAGTTCAAGGACAATAATACCAGTTTATAATGGCTTTCAAACGGAAATACCTTGTATTGTTTATATAGATGGTTATACATATTTAGCATTGAGAACATTTGAATTAAATGATAAAGTGTTATCTTGGAGTGCTTGTAATTGTTACGGAATAAAAGGGCACAATTCAACTTTGAATGATCAAAATACATGTGAAAAACCTTTGAAAGCAATATGTTATTATAAATAATTGTTATCTAAATCCATTGAAAATGGAATATGAAATATAATAAAAATTTAACCTCATATCGTTATGGGGGGGGGCAAAAAACCTCAAAAAATATTTGGAAAGGAGAGCAAATTGGCTTAATTACTCTTCTTTCTATAACTTCCGAAAGGAGGTTAATTGTTAGGGGTGATTTAATTGGCTAAGTCAATTAAATTCAAAGATAATATTTATTTAGATTCATCTGGTGTAATGCATAAGAAAGGAACAACTAGAACACCATTAAATACCTATTTAAATAGCATCATTGAAAGTGGAAGTAATGACAATGGAAGTTGGGTTAAATTCTATGACGGTACTATGATGTGCAGAAAAACTTTTAGTATAGGAGAGTTAGCTCAAAATGCTGTTGCTACCGCTGGTTGGCTTTTTCCAGTAGCGCCTATTAATAATAATTATCAAGTAATAGGTCAGTTAAGAACTGGAGGAAACAATTGGGATTATTTAAGAAGCATTTTTACTTTTGTTGATTTAAGAGGTGTCACAATCAATGTAAAAAATACAAGTTCTTGGATTGCAGATGCATCAACTTGGGATTTTGTAGTGATAGGTAAATGGAAATAAATATTTAAACTCTAACAAAAAATGTTATGAGAGCAATTAAATTTGAAAATAATGATTATTTAGATAGTACAGGAATAGTACACAATAAGATTATATTAAAGAATTATTTTACTACTAACACAGCTCAGGTTGAAAAGAGTGATGAGATAAATAATAATCATACTAATGTTAGTCTAAGAAAAAACGGAAATATTGTTTCTCTTCAAGGAGTAATATATTTTTCTACTGCAAAATCTAAATGGACAACATTTATGACTATTCCTACTGATTATAATGGAGTAACTGGATATGGTAATTTGATTGAAGAGGCAACTGGCAAGACTTATCCTGTAATAGTTCAAGATAACGGTCAAGTACAATGTAGTGTAGATATAACGAATGCTAATGCTTATTACTATATAAATATTAATTATTCTTTATAAATAATCATTAAGCCAATAAATCAAAATGGCAAAGAGTATAAAATTAAAAAATAATATGTACTGGGATAGTACATCAATAACACATAATAAGAAAAAATTATCGAATTACATGAATCTTATTGGAAGTTGCGCCAGTTTTTCAAAAACAAATAACCAAACATTACCTAAGCAAGTTCAAAATCAAATATTGTTTAATCAAACAGATTATGTAGACAATGAATGTTTTGAATTGTTATCCGATGGAACTATTAAAGTTTTAAAAGATATATCAAGGGTTCAAGTAAATTTAAATATTAGACTAGCAGAGGTACAAGATAGAGAACATATTCTTTATTGCAGTAGCACGCAAGATGAAGGTTTTAACTCATCAGGAAATATCAATCAAATAATGGCAATGTCTGGCATTTTATCCGTAAGTAAGAATGCTATTATAAGAACTTGGTTATATGTTAATAATGATGGTGGATTAGTTCAAGGAAATTCTAAAGCTTGGTGTAGTATTAATCTATGTGTTATTAAATAGAAAGGACAAAAATGGAGACATTAAAGAAATTAAAAGAACATTACCAACTGGTAATATTTTTTATAGGTGTTGTAGTTGCATTTTGTACTACTTATATTAAGATTTCTAGTCAATATGATGAAATACTCAATCAACTGCGAACAAACCAACAAATGTCTTTAAAATCGGTCATATGGAGTGATAGTATTCCAATAAGCGATAGAGTATCTGCTTGTGATACTTATATAAAGGCAGGGTATAATTCAATTACAAAAAAACATTGTAATAAAATTTTAGAAAGTGAGGTATAAAGTGATGAAACAAAATTTAAAAGAGTGGATGAAATGTGCAGGTATAAGAGCAATTAAAACTATAGCACAAACAGCTGTTGCTTTAATTGGTGTAGGTACAGTTATGAGTGATGTTGACTGGTTAATGGTTGCTAGTGCAAGTCTATTATCTGGAATATTAAGTATATTAACATCTGTAGCTGGATTACCAGAATTAAATAAATAAAGGAGTGAGAAAGATGAAAAATAGAGTAATAAATGATAGTGTGAATAGAATAACACAACATTATGGTAACAATGGACATAAGGGCGTTGATTTAGGTTGGAGAACTGATGAAAATCAAAATAAAGTATATGCTAATTGTAAGGGCATAGTATATGAAATACAAACTGGTATTGGCAATATACCTGGAGCAACTGGTGTTAAAT
>CAKPAQ010000109.1 GCA_934133015.1 uncultured Bacilli bacterium
TCCACAATAATAAAGTAATAACTAAGAAGATAGCCGAAACTATCAAAGTTGGGATACGTGGTACTAAACCAGTCTTAAAAAATTCTATCAAAACTGGAATACCAAGTAATAAAGAAAATACTAAAAATAAAGTAGATAATAGTCCAAAAAACAACATTGGACGATATTCTTTAAATAAAGTCAATATCATCTTAAGTACTTTTGCCCCATCACTATAAGTATTTAATTTTGAAACACTACCCTCTGGTCTATCACGATAAGTAACAGGTATTTCAACAACTCTAAAATTCTTATCAACAGCATGAATAGTCATTTCTGTTTCTATTTCAAATCCCTTAGATAATACTGGAAATCCCTTAACAAATTGATAACTAAAAGCTCTATAACCAGTCATAATATCTTTTATATTATTCTTAAATAATTTATTTATCAACCATCTAACTATCTTATTTCCAAAATTATGGAATGGTCTTTTATTTTCTGTAAAATAAGTACTAGAAAGTCTATCTCCATTTACCATATCAGCTTTTCCTTCTAGTATTAAATCACACATTTCTCTAGCATTTTCAGCCGGATATGTATCATCACCATCTATCATTAAATAACAATCAGCATCAATATCTCTAAACATTGAACGAATAACATTACCCTTACCTTGTTTATACTCATAACGAACAATTGCCCCTGCTTTTTTCGCAATCTCATCTGTTCCATCACTAGAATTATTATCATAAACATATATATCTGCTTCAGGTAACACTTTTTTATAATCACTAACAACCTTAGCTATTGTTTTAGATTCATTATAACATGGTATCAATACTGCTATTTTTTTATTTTCTTTATTTGACATAATAATACTCCTTCACTATCTAAATTATAACATGTTTCATAATATTTTCAACTACTACAACCAAAATTGTACAAGATACGAAATCTTATTAAACAATTGTGGATTATAATATTCTATACGAAAAGACACATCAGTAACTAAAAAATTAATATTATAAATTAATGATAAAAATAATAAAACTATAAATATTTTCTTAAACCATTGACACTCTCCATATTTCTCATTTAATCCTAAAATAACTATAATAGTAGCTAACAATATTAACCAAGAAAAATCACATATATATCTTGGCAAAATACCAGCCATTTGTGTATCTACTACTATAATAATAAATACAAAAATAATAGCTAACCAAGAAATATTATATACTATTTTATCTTTAAAAATTGTTTTAAACTTAAAGGCCAATAATCCAAGTATAGTTATTATATTATTAAATATAAAACCTCCAAAGAAACTTTCACCAATAGTAGTTCCCATATAAGTAGTTTCCACTACTTTAGGTAATAAATACGGAAAAACTGAAGTATAATTAGCTGGTGAAAACAAATAAGTATAAACGCCAAGGAAAGTTCTATCAAAAACAAAACCTCGTTTAGTCATATCATTTGTAGTTAAATTATAATTAGCTCCAAAATCAAAGATAGAATTAAATCTATAATAATTATAAAGCATAACTGGTACAGCAACAATAATATATGGTACTAACAAAAATAAAAGTTCTATTATCTTTCTTTTAGTAATTTTTCCATTTTTAAAAAAATAATTAAAAAACAATGGGAAGATAAAGAAAGATGCGATAAGGAATTGTGGCCTACAACCAGCAACTAACGCCATACAAAATGATCCTATACATATTTTAGGAATACTAAGTTTGTTCTCTTTTTTACTAGATATCCACAATCCCATACCTAAAGTAACTAAAAAGATTGAATAAGCAATTGGAATAAAATAGAAATCAGGTCTTTTAGCTATATAAAGTACTCCACTACTACCAACAAATAATATACAAAGTAACATATAAGTAATTAGCGACGTTTTAGGAAACCATCTTTTAATAATTTGATAAATTAAGTATGAAGAAGATATAACTATAAGTGTACATAAAATAAAATTTAAAATATTATTTCTTACATGATTACCAGTTAAAAGATAAAAAGGTAAATATGTACTAACTACAGGCAAAGCTCCAAAATAAACATAATACTTACCATTAAAATAAGAATAATCCCATAAATATTCTTCATCATTTTCTAAAAGTAGTTTAACTCTGTAATATGTATCATAAGGGTTCTTCATATTTTTTAATGTTTCCCCTGGTTCTTCATCTATATATAAATGTCCTTTAGCAAAAGCTTCAGTTAGTCTTTGATATTGACATTGATTATCTGAAGTTGGTTTAACAAAGACTAAATTATAATTTACTAATTTATAAAATAATACTGATGATATTAAAGTGAAACCAACAAGTACTAGTTTAGTATATTTTGACTTAATAGCGATTTCTTTATATAAAGAAGACTTTGGTCTAATTAAGTATAAAAAAGTAAATAATCCAAACATTCCTAATATACGATAATAGGAGATTATTAAAGGTACTTTAGCATTTATAGATATATTATCTATTTTAAATTGTTGATCTTCATCTAAATCTAATTTAAGTTTAATTTTACTTGTTTTACCACTTAAATGTAAACGATGATATTGACTTCTTTCAATGTTGTTAACAACTGTTATTTTAGGTAATTTGAAATATCTTTTATTTGCACTATCAGTAACATACATTGTTATATTAAAAGTTTTAAGAATGGTATTAGTATCATGAATCTTTATTTTAATATTTTTAATTTTTTGATATATATTTTTAATTTCAATATTATATTTTCCATCAATCGGGGCTATATAAGAGCCATCTTTTTTACTAATTAAGTTCTTATCAACTATAAAATCAGTTAATTGTACTTCTTCATATCTAATAGACTCCAACCATCTAAAAT
This sequence comes from uncultured Bacilli bacterium, assembly GCA_934133015.1. Classification (GTDB taxonomy): domain Bacteria; phylum Bacillota_I; class Bacilli_A; order RF39; family UBA660; genus Alloscybalousia. The sequence continues at coordinate 2,851 of CAKPAQ010000109.1, forward strand.
TAAATACAAATACTTCTATAAAAACTGAAATAGCTAAGATAATAACCATTATCAGGGATATTTTTAATACACTTTTTTCCTTCATAAACTACGCCTCTTCCATGATTTTACCATTAAACATTAATTTATTCAATCTTTTATTTTATACATAGTTTTCCCATAATTTAATTTATAATGCAAAATTAAAAGAAGCTAGTAATTAATATAAGCTTCTATTTATAATATAAGTCTAAGTATTTATGTAAATTATTTCTTTTAAACTTAGTTTTTATATATTGAAAAATTATTCTAATTGTTCTATTAAAAGTTCTAATAAAAGCAAAAGATACTTGATTATGTTTTAAAATATTATAAGCGTCTTTAAAACTATTTAAATAACCTTTAAATCCATTACTTACGCCACCTAATCTAATATTAAGGTATTATCTTTACCACAATCATTTATTATCTGTTACTAATGATTATAATATATATTTATTCTAATATTTTAAAACTAATTTAATTATATAATCAATTATCATTTCTTAGTTATAACACATAGTTGTTATTAATATTTTCATTTTGCTTCTGCTATAATTATTTTTTTCCAAAAGCTAATAATACAACACCAATTATAATTAAAATCACTCCAAGTAATCCAATATTGTTTATTTGCTCTTTAAAAAATATAATTCCTAATAATAGTATTATTATCTGACAAATACCAGTAGTAATAGGAACTATATAACTTAAATCAAAGGATGTCAATAGTCTTTGCC
>CAKPAQ010000110.1 GCA_934133015.1 uncultured Bacilli bacterium
GTCCAACACTGCCAAGTAAACTAGTTCTATATCTATCTTCTTCTGATACATCAAAGTCTTTACCGGTTTTTTCTTCATAAACTTTTTTATATTCATCTGTATTATAGAAAGCTAAATCATATGAAAACATCATTTTAACTATTTCTTCTTTTTCTTGCTGAGTCTTAGTTTCAAATTGATTGAATAATTTATTTAAATCGTGACTTAAACTAATCTGTTCAATGTCATTTTGATCAACTTTATCATTTAATATAGTTGCCAAAGTTAGTGACTCTAATCCCCTTACCTCAGCTTGATAAACAAAAGCATCACCATTTTTTTCTAAAGAAAGTTTTTCTGCCGATCCTTCATAAAACCATTTCCAATTTAAAGAGTTTAATTTAATATCATTAAATGAATATGATATTCCCATATTTGTATTATAATCATTACTCTTACTATATCTAACTTGCATTAAGTGATCAGTTTCATGCTTAATTGTTACCGTTAAAACATCGATATCACTATTAACTTTCTGTAAAGAAGCAATATTATTATAGTTAATGGCCATAATTGGATTTTCCATATCAATATAGGCGTTACCAAAACTTGAATATTCACCTACCTGTAAATGAGATAAATTATAATCGAGAATAGATAAATCAATATTAATATTATCAGATAATTCTTTATTAACTTGGGAAGCTATAATGTTTATAACATCTTTTAATTTACTATTATCTATAGGGGTTATATTAGTGTTAGCTATACCCTTACTATTATTAGCAGTAACTATATTATACAAATCATCGGCATTTACTTGATTATTTTTAATACATATATAATTATCTACGCTAGCAGTATTTTGATCAATATTGTCATAGGCATTTAGCGTTTTATCAACATCAAACCAATCTTCATTTTCATAATGAACATCTATATTACTAACATAATTTTTAAAATTATTATTATCATCTTCAGTATAATCTATTTGACTGTTAATTTTATTTAAGACATCTTGAGCCAATATTTCTGTGTATGGTTTTTCATCTTCTAATGTTTCTATATCAGTATTATCATCAAAGTTAACTGTATAGCTATTGGCATAATTGTCTAAATTATTATTTATATTGTTTTTTCCACAGCCAGCTAAAATGCCAGTCATAAGACCTAAAGATAAAAGAGTTACTTTTGTTTTTGTTAGAAGTGAAGATTTAAATATCTTTAAGTTCTTTTTCATAGTTACACCACCTTATAGTAAAACTAATATACTACCATTTCTGATATTTGTATTAAACACTTTATCATTTAAATCATAACGTTCATTTGTATCTCTATTATATAAAAAGTTCTTATTACCACCAGAATAATTACCATTAGATAATTCAAATATTGATTTATTTAATAAGTTAATTACACTGCCAATTTTTTTATGAATAGGAATATAAATGTTATAGTGTTCTTCTATTTCTGGTACAATTAGTTCTACTAAAATTTTATTTTTCATTATATTCCTCCTTATCATCAACTATATGTTTAACGATATCATATTTTCCATCATTAACAACATAACATAAAAATGGTAAATTTAAGTTTTTTTCTTCCATCTTAATATTAGGAATAGTAATAGATATTTGATTACCTACTCCTTCACCGAGCCATAGTCCATCTATTTTATTAGATACTTTTTGATACCATTCACATACTTCAATGTTTTTAAATGAAAAATAAGTATCGACAAAAATAAATTTATTATTTTTAACTATTTCTGGTGTAGTAAATAATTTTCCAAGTAAATCAAAAGTTCTTTGATCAATCATTTTTTGGAATTTACCTATTCCTAAAAATATATATGTTTTAGTAGAAGATATATCTTTACTCATTACTAATTCATTATACATGTTGATGATAGCGTTATTTAAATCAGAATTAACTACCTTAAGATTATCTATTTTTAAGTCTTTTTCATATCCTTCAACAAAATCAATGATTTCTACAGTATTATTATCTATATTACTAAAATATCTGATTAAATAATAAACCAAATTCATAGTATCATTAGACATAGCGTTAGTTAAAATTGGGAAAAATTGCTTATTTGATAAATCAAGATATACTGGTTCTTTAGTTTTATAACTATATCCTATCGGTATATTATCAAAAGAATATATATCTTTATTAAATAAGTCAAAAGTGACTAAATTAGGTATTGATGGTATTTTCTTTGCATGATTATTATAAGCTTGAGATAATTTTGTAGCAACTTCTCTAACAAAGTTGGTTAAGTCTTTTTTATTAACAAGTATAGCAGTTTGAAATTCATAGAAGAAATCCCCGCTTTGAACAATACCTCTACCAAAAGCTTTAGCAGGAATTAAATCTTTAGGTGATGAAAGTAAATTTCTATAATCAGTATTATTAGGTAATTGTAAGCATAACTTATTATTAAAATATTGCAAAGTTCTACCCTTAATTCCATTAACTGAAACTGATGTAATTATAAATCTAATACCATATTTAGTAGCATCTCTAAACAAGTTCTGAACCTCTTCAGATAATTTATAAAAGCTTTCACAAAAGTTTTCATATCCATTTATTATTACAGCGATAAGTGGTAGTTTATTTCCACTATTATTACAATAATCTATATAATTTCCAGCATAATCGGCAAATAAGTTTTTTCGATAATCTACTTCTTTATCAATGAAGGCAAATAAATCAGATACCTTGTTTGCTTCTTCCATAGTTATTACGTTACCAACGTGTGGAATGTTATTAAATATTTTTAGAGATTCTGAACCAAAATCTAAAATATAATAATTAATTTCATCAGGATTATGATTTAAAATAGTTGAAAGTATTATTGTAGTTATAAGATTTTCTTTACCACTACCAACTTGACCCCATATAGCAGTATTACCACCATTAGTTAAATCAAGAGTTAATAGTCCTTGGCTTTGATTAGAAGGATCATCATATTCACCAATTATTGGATTTATATTATATGGCTTTTTTTCATAATTGTATTTATTTTTTAAATCATTGATAAATATTGTATCAGGTAAAGCATCAAGCCATAAATTATTAGTTACAATATTTTCTTTTTTACCAAGTTCACAAATATACTTGACTATGTTAGTTAATTGTTCTCCATATTGAGCAGTAGTGTCAATTTTACTAATATCCTTAATGCTCTTATAATGAGTACCAGTATTATCAATAAAATCAATAGAATCATCTACTTTTTTTATTATATTATCTGACGGAATATATTTAGCTCCACTCCATCCAGATTGACCAATATCAAAATAGTCATCATAACCAACTTGTAAGTAGAATCTTCCTGTTTCTTTTATAGATGCTGCGTCAGGTTTTTTAAGCATTTCCATACTATCAGATCTATCTTGTACTTTCAAACAAACTTTAAATTTACTATTAGACCAGATTTGATCATTAACTACTCCACTAGGTTTTTGAGTAGCTAGTATTAGATGGATACCTAAACTACGTCCAATACGTGCTGTTGATATTAGTTGTTGCATAAAATCTGGTTGTTGTTGCTTCAATTCAGCAAATTCATCACTTATTATAAATAAATGAGCCATAGGTTCTTTAACTATACCT
>CAKPAQ010000111.1 GCA_934133015.1 uncultured Bacilli bacterium
GTATTATACAAATAGTCAAGCTAAAACTCAACTTGAAAGTTGGTATGATACTAATATAGGAAGTAAAAAAGAGTACTCAAAATACGTAGTTACTGGTGACTACTATTGTGAACAAGCTAAAGTCACATGGGACTCTAGACTTGCTACTGCCGGGAGTACCAAATTAACATTATACAATAAATACACTCCAAATTTTAAATGCAGTACTGATGATAATAATAAAGGAATAGTAAATGCAAATGTAGGATTAATTACATATGATGAATTAGTATATGCAGGTGGATACTATAGTCAAAAAAATAATAATTATTACTTAAAATCTGTTTATCATAGCTGGTCAATGAGTCCAGGCGGATATTCTAGTTATACAGTAGTATGGCACGTTGAAGGTAATAATAATGGTACTACTGGTGTTTCTGTTACTGGTGTTGTGACTACCAATCTCATGGCAATTCGTCCGGTAATAAATTTAAATGTTAACACTCTAGTAACAGGATCTGGAACAAGTTCCGACCCATTCGTTGTAAGTTAAATCAAACAATCAATATAGAAAAAGCATTTTAATAAAAATTAACTATTAATATATATATTAGATAAAGACATTTCTTGTTTTTATCTTTTATTTTCTATAAAATTATGATAATATCTAATATAGAAGGTAGTGGTTTATTATGGATAGATCTAGTATGTTAAATAGTTATGTTGCTGATAATGAATTTAATCAAAAATCACTTGATGCAGCTAACAATGATTTAAGTGCTCTAGAATTTAGAATTAGAGGCTCTAAAACAGTAGCCGAAATAAAAAATGAAGTAGATATCTTTTTAGAAAGAAATAACGTACCAGAAGAAGTTAAAGATAACTTACTAAGAATCTGTGATAACTTTAGTGAAAATACTACAGTTTATCAAGCAATGTCTTATTTAGAAGACTTTATGAGTAGACATGTATCTGAAAAAGAAAAAGATTTTACTAAATCTGATGATACCGTAAGTGATATTAAAGAAGAAGTTATAACTGATGCCATGAAGTCTTTAGATGACATTGGTATTACCTTAGTTGGTGCTGATACCACTGATATGGCTGAAAAAATAAAAGATGAAGATGATGTTTATAAAATAAAAAATAATGTTGAACGTACTACTGAACACTTTAATAGTCAAAAAGACTTATCACCTAATAATGATAACCAAATTGAAATTGATAGTAATATTATAGAAGAAGTTATAGAAACTCCTGGCGATGAAACCTTATTAGAAAGCGCAACATCTGAACAAGAAGATACTACTATCGAAGTAGAAACAACTGATAATAGTTCCAAAATAGAAGTATTACCTGACGGAACAATTATTTATAGCGGTGACAAGAACACTGATAATAGCATGAATTTTGTAGCTATGGTAACATCAGCTTTAGTGGTAGATAATGAATTAGATATGAATCTTAGTAAAATGGCTAATGAATCATCAACCTATCGTGTCGCTTTTGGTAACTTTTATCCAAAACAAGATGGTAACCATCAACACACCATTATAGCGGGAGAAGTAAAAAGCTTAGTAAGTAGTTATAATCCATCAACTTCTTATAAAGATATCTTAATGCAGAAATCCCCTGAACTTATGATGTCACTTAATATTGTTGATGAAGAAGTTCTTGGAAAAACAGGTTTATTTCAGATGAATGTTGATAATAAAAATGGTAATTATGGTTTTTCTTTCATATTAGATGAAAACTATAGTGATTTAACTCAAGCCTTTAGTGAAGGTGGCGCTATGGTAACTAATGATGCTGCTGAAAATTCTGTTGTTAAGTTAAATAATACTACTCCAGGTGATAATTTATTTGCTTTAAATATTACCGCATCCAGTATTCATGATTTAAGACAACAAATAAAAAATCTTCAAAATGTAAATGCTTACCAAAAACAACTAAAATATGATCCTAAAATGAATGAATCAGCTCTAGCTAATCCCAACTTTTTTATGATAGTTTTAATAGCCAATTTAATTATGTTGACACTTGGAATAGTAGTTACTTTATTTAGCTAGACAGGATATTTTATGAAGAAGAAAATAATAATAATTATAAGTATCATTTTAATTATAAGTCTTATCTTTACCATAATTTATAAAACCAATGACCAATTTAGATTTAAACTATCATATGAATATATAAATTTAGTTGACTACGATAATGGTAAAAAAATAAAAGTTAATATTCCATATAATAACCATATCAAATATTTAGAAAATGACGAAATAATAACGTTTTTAACTAAAAAAACGGGTATAATATATTTTGGTTATAACACTTGTCCTTGGTGTAGAAATATAGTTGAACCTTTAATAGAAACAATAAATAAAAACCATATTAACAATCTATACTACGTAGATGTAAATAAAGGTATAAAAGGTATTTCAAATAAACTTTTAGAAATACTTGATTCAACTTTAGACCAAGATAACAGTGAAAAAAAAGGATTAAGTGTACCAGCTGTATACTTTGTAAAAAATGGTAAAATTGTATATCATCATATTGGTACAATTGATGGGTACAACAATCCCTATAAAAGTATGACTACTAAACAACAAGATGAATTAAAGAAAATCTATGAAAGAGGAATAGAGGCGATCAATAATGGATAAACTAAAAATTTTATTTATGGGAACACCTGAATTTAGTGTTAATGTCCTACAAGGATTAATTGATAATTATGACGTAATTGGAGTAGTAACTCAACCTGATAAAGAAGTTGGACGAAAACATGAAATAAAATTTTCACCTATCAAAGAGTTAGCTCTAAAAAACGATATACGCGTTTTTCAGCCAGTAAAGTTAAAAGAAGAATATCAAGAATTAGTTAAATTAAATCCTGATATGATAGTAACTTGTGCTTATGGACAAATGGTACCTAGTATTTTATTAAAACTTCCCAAGTATGGATGTATAAATGTTCATGCTTCTCTTTTACCAAAACTAAGAGGTGGTGCGCCTATTCATAAAGCTATTATAAATAATTATCCACGTACTGGAGTAACTATCATGTATATGGTAGAAAAAATGGATGCGGGCGATATTATTTCACAAGTTGAAACCATTATAAAAAATGATGATACAGTTGGAACTTTACATGATAGATTAAGTTTAATGGGAACTAAACTATTACTTGAAACTATTCCTAATATAGTTAGTGGTAATATAAATCCTATTAAACAAGATGAAAAAGAAGTAACTTATGCCTATAATATAACTAGAGAAGAGGAAAAACTTGATTTTTCTAAAAATACCATTGATATCTATAATCAAATAAGAGGCCTAAATCCATGGCCAGGTGCTTATGCTTTACTTGATGATAAAATTGTTAAAATTTATTCTTCTCGTATCAGTAGTAGTTTCTTTACAACTAGAAAAGATGGTGAAATAGGAATTGTTTATGATGATGGGATTGGTGTAAGTACTAAAGATGGTGAAATAATAATAACTGAACTTCAATTTGCAGGTAAAAAGAAAATGACTGTTAAAGAATATCTTAATGGTATCGATAAAGAATCACTAATTGGAAAAATCTTTAAATAGGAGAAAATATGGATAAAAAGGATTTA
>CAKPAQ010000112.1 GCA_934133015.1 uncultured Bacilli bacterium
CTTCTAAGCCTAGCTTTTTACCTGCATAGCTAAAAGATTGACAAGGATATCCTCCAGATAATAAATCTAATTCTCCCTTTTTTAAATTAAATTCCTTTAATAAATCCTTTTGAGAGAACTTTACAATATCCTCTTCAATCACATTCCAATTTGGTCTATTTAATCTTAATGTATCACACGCTGTTTTATCTATTTCTACTAATCCTATTTCCTCAAATCCTGCTTTCTCTAATCCTAATGCTAAACCTCCTGCTCCAGCAAATAATTCTATACATTTTCTTTTCATTAAATTTCGCTCCTTTAGTACAATTTTGTTATCCCTACTTTATCTATATATTCTAATAATTCTTGATGTTTTTCGCCATAAGCAAATGACTGTGGTGCAGTAAAATTATATTTTTGTTTTAAGATATCTAATTTTATTGGTTTATTTATTTCATAAACACTTTCTATTGGATAAGCATATTTTTCTTTATTAGTATTATTAAATTCTTTGTTTCCATATCCATCTATATTAATCTTGTTTGGAGTAACTACTGGTTGTTTTACCTTCAAAACATATTTAAGTTCCTTTATAGGTGTTGGAACATATACTATTATATAATCAAAATCTTTTTTAGGTTTTTTAGTTCTAAATTCATGATTTTTTATTTTGCTTAAAATTCTATTTATATGTATTTCTTTTATACTCATGAATACTGCACTAATCATATTAGCTATCCTCTTTCTTACAAAATCATATACACTATATCATAAAATCCAATTTTTTTCTACAAACTAACAGTATTTCTTACTATTTTTTCTCCATTCTTTATTTAATTCTTTTTCTTCACGTTCATCAATCTGCTCTTGCTCCACGTTAATTAAATATACTTTATCTTTAAAGCAACCTTTTTTCTTATTTTTTTGCTCTCTAGCAATTTCTATATCTTCAAATGATATATTTTTTGTTTTCATAATTGCATAAATCACTTCCATTAAATCAGCCAATTCTTCCACGCTATGTTCTTCAATAAATTCATGAGCTTCCTCGAAAAGTTTTTTATCTAATTCTTGTATATATTCATCATCATTTAAAATTTTATAGTTTGCTTTTCTTCCATCCATATTATTTATTTCTTCTGGTATTTTATCTCTTACTAATTTATTATAATTATATATCATTTTCATCATCTCCAAAAAGCATTATAAACAATTGTTCGTAGTTTGTCAATATGATTATAAATATTTTTAAAATTTTAATTTTTTATAAAATATTTACCCCAAATTTTGGAGAGCATTTTTTGATGCCCAAAATTCGCCAGCTTGGTGTTTTGACACCATTTTTGCTGTTTAGGTCAAAATCCCTAAAACCCTTTTTAGCCCGCTGGGAGATATTTTTTAATCTAATTTTATTAGTAAAATGGATTATTTTTTTAGTAATCTTATAAAATTTTTAATTCTAATTTGCATATAAACTTTCCAAAAATTCTTTAGTATATACTCTTTGATTTTTGTAATTTGATATGTATTTTCTATGACCTTTATTATTATTTTTATTATTAAATCTTATATTATTATCTTCCGTATTTTGATGTATAGCCTGTCCATTTTTTGATGGATATATATATCCATTATTTAATGGATATGGTACATCATTTATATAAATTTTCCTTTGAACTATTTGCTTGTTTTCTTTTCTAACCATTTCAACTTTTATATAATTTTTATCTCTTAAATCTGATATCCAACTTGAAACTGTTTTAGGATGTACTCCTAATTCTTCTGCAAAATAATTATTAGTTGCAAAATAATATCCTTCTTTACAAGCAAGAGAAGTTATCATTGCATATAGTAGTTTTTCATTTGCTTTTAGTTCTTTATTATATAGTATTTTTGATGGTATTATTGAATAATATCCTACTTTATTTTTTTGTTTTTCTTCCATTTTTCCACTCCAGTTCTAGCAGTAAAAACATAAAAAAATACAGAATATTTCTTTAATATCGAAATACTCTGTAATATAGATGATTACTGCATTTTAACATTTTATTTTTGTGGTTGGAAGTTTTTAAAGTTCACAGGTGTGGACCTTAATCTTCAGTTTCCTGCTGGTTGGGAACAAGCTCGATTACTAAAATTTGAACAAGGTTTTACAACTCCTGCTCCTCGTGACTTTGTTGGTTTTGGTCCTTTAACAGAGCCTGAGGCTTTAGCTATTTATAATTTTACTTTGGAACATAATTTTAGTCTAATTCTTAGCTACCATACTCAAGGTGAAGTGATTTTTTGGCAATTTCAGAATTATAAACCTCAAAATAGCTGGTTTATTGGTTCTACTTTTGCTCAAATTAGTGGTTATAGTTTGGCGGATACTCCTTATAATTCAAGTTTTGCAGGCTTTAAGGATTGGTTTATTCAACATTATAATAGACCTGGATTTACTATTGAAGCTGGACTTCGGTCAAAACCCTTTGCCTATTGAACAATTCGAAAAGATTTATAATGATAATTTGGGAATTTTGGTTACTGCTGGTTTATTAGTTTAAAGAGAGTATCAACTTAATGATACTCTCCTTAAATTAATATAAATCTAAACTATCAAAATTCCTTTTACTATAATATATTCTTCTTATTTCCATTGCATTATCTTTTACAACATAAAATATTGTATATTTCCTTACATTTATTTTGTAATACTTAATTTTATTATTTTTAATTGTTTTAAATACTTCATATGCTTCTGGTGTATTACTTCTTATTTCAATTTGTTTTACTACTTCATTATAAAAATTATCAGCTGCTATTTTGTTTTTTAGTTCATATGTAATGTAATATAAAATGTTATTAAATTGTGAAATAAATGTTGGAAGATATCTTATTTCATATTTTTTATTTGCCATCAATTATCCTCCTTGCCATTTGTTTCATTTCCTCATGTGAATAAAATTTAGTATTAGGATTGTTAGCTTCTTCCTCCGCTTCTTCCAAAGCCATGTCAATATCAACAACTCCAAATCTAGCTTCTAAGGCCTTTTCTTCATCCAAAGCACTTAACATTTCTGCATATTTTTCTAAACTCAATACTACCATTGAACCATATCCATTTTTTGTTAAATATACTGCTTCATCTTCTTTTAAAACCAAATCCTCTATTTCCGGATATTTGTTTCTTAAATCTGATACAGGTCTTATATTAATCATAGTTTACACTCTCCTTTTTTATTATCAATATTTTATCACAGTTTTATCTTCAATTCAATTATTTTAATAAATAATTTTACTAATGTTTGTATTATTTACTTCTTTTGTATATTTTATTATATAAAAAAGAGTACCAACTTAATGATACTCTCCCAAATTATTTACCTTTCACAACTATATTAAAAATTTTACCTGGTACATAAACCTCTTTTACAACATCATTCTTTTCCAAAATTTCCTTGACTTGTTCGTTTTCCTTAATTTTCTCAAGAATTTCTTCTGTTGAAGAATCAGCATCCACAATAACACAAAGTTTTAATTTACCATTAACCTGAACAGGGATTTTCTTAGTTCC
>CAKPAQ010000113.1 GCA_934133015.1 uncultured Bacilli bacterium
AACATTATGCGATTTGTGGTGGATATTCTGATAGTATGAAATTATTTTTAGATAAACTTAATATTCCTAATTATAAGATTTCTAGTGAAAATCATATTTGGAATTTAGTTAAAGTTAATGATAAATGGTATCACCTAGACTTAACTTGGGATGATCCAATAAAATGTGATCAAAATACTAATCAATGTGAAGATATTATAGAATATGTTTACTTCTTAATTTCAACTGAAGAGTTACAAAAGGTAGAGGCTGATCAACATATTTTTGATAAAAATATATATAAAGAAGCTAATTAAAGCAGTAGACTTAACTACTGCTTTTGTTTATATAGGTTTCTACTTCCTCTACTGTTTTACTAAAATCAGTATAATTAGTTGTAAACCAGGTAACATCCATTTGATTATTAAAGAAAGTATATTGACGTTTAGCATATCTTCTAGAATTCTTTTTGATTTCATTAATAGCTTCAGCAAGTGATATTTGTTTTTTAAAATAAGGGTATAATTCTTTATAACCTATCCCAGTGTTAATAGCTTTAGAAGAAATGTTTTTATCAAATAAATACTTTACTTCATCAAGAAGACCATCAGCTATCATCTTATCTACTCTATCATTTATTTTAGTATATAAAGTTTCCCTATCGGTAGTTAAACCAATTAAAATAAAGTTATATAATTTTTTATTACCATTATTTTCAGTCATTAAATTGTTTTCTAACTTATTAAGTTGTCTAACTAATCTTCTACGATTATGTTCATGAGAAGAAATAGGAACGTTATATGTTTTTATTTTTTCTATTATCTCTTCTGTTGTTAGATTGTCGTAACTATCAAGATTAGGTTCTTCTTTAAAATTATAATCATATAGGCAAGCTTTAATATATAAGCCAGTTCCCCCTACTATGATGATATTTTTTTGTTTTTTTTCTAGTTCAGCTATTATCCTTCTAGCATCTTTTTGATAATCATAAACACTATACATATCAGTAACATCACAAATATCAAATAAATGATGAGGAATATTTTCTTTTTCTTCTGGCGTTATTTTAGCTGTTCCAATATTTAAATTTTTATATACTTGCATACTATCAGCATTAATAATTTCGGCATTATATTTTTTGGCAAGCTCAATACTAAGTTTAGTTTTACCTACTCCAGTTGGTCCTACAATAACTAAAATCATCTTCTCCTCCTACATTGATCGTTTGAAAAGTTTTTCCAAATCATATTTTGAATAAGTTATAATAGTTGGCCTACCATGTGGACAAGTAAAAGGATTTTTACAACTTCTAAGGCGTTCTAGTAATATTTCCATATCAGTCAATGTGATATGGTCATTAGCTTTGATAGATGCCTTACAAGCAACAGTTGCCGCAATATGATCTAAAAACTTATCTAATTTAAAATTTTCTTTAGTAATTATAATATCTAAAATTTTTCTAATAGCTTGCTCAGTATTACTTTTAATAAGCCAAACGGGAATTGAACGTATGGCTATAGTATTAAAACCAAATTCTTCATAACCTATTCTTAAATCATCAAGTAAATTAAAATTTTCTCTTAAAATAATGTATTCATTGCTTGGAAATTCAATAGTTATTGGCACTAGTAAATCAGTAACATCAGGATTAGGATTAGATAATTGTTCTAAGTAATATTCATAATTTACTCTTTCATTAGCGGCATGTTGGTCGATTAAGAACATTCCATCTTCGTTTTCTGCTACTATATAGGTTGCATGTACTACGCCAACAGGATACATTTTCTTTATTCTATGAGTACTATCTTCATCTTTTTCTTTTGTATCTTCTTGACTAGAACCATATTTTTCAGTTTCATCATTTGTTTCTAAAATCAAAGTTTGACGTTCAAATTCTTTAAACTCTTCATCTTTTTTATCTTTATCAAATTCAAGATAGCTAACAGGTACATAATTGGTACTTATTTTAGTTTCATTTCCTTCTACTCTTGTTTCTAGGGAAGCATCAGGAATTAGTGTTAATTTTTCTAATTGCTCAGTTATTAATTTAGTAAGTAATTCTTTTAAAGTATCGGGTTTGGAGAATTTTATATCCATTTTAGTTGGATGAATATTAACATCGATTAAGGTTGGATCAACATTTATTTTTAAAACAATAATAGGATATTTATCTTGAGGAATATAAGTGTGATAACTATCAGTAATAATTCTAATCAAATCATTGTTTTTAATAACTCTACCATTAACTAAAGTAGTAATTGAATTCTTGTTACTTTTCATAAGTTCTGGGTAAGAAATATATCCTTCTATTTCGTAGTCACTATTTTCACCTTTAATTTCAACCATTTTTTTAGTTACGGTTAAGCCATAAATATCATTGATAACCTTTAATAAGCGATTACTACCATCTGTATTTAATAATACTTTATCATTATTGGTTAGGACAAATTTGATATTAGGATAACTCAAAGCCATTTTATTGATATATTCAGTAATATAGGCAAGTTCTGTATATAAACTTTTTAAATATTTTAAGCGAACAGGGGTATTATAAAAGAGGCTTTTAACTAAAATAGAAGTTCCTTTTCTAAGTTCTGCTTCTTTTACTTCTACTATAGTACCACCATTAACGTCAACTTCAGTACCAGTAACGCCATCGCTTGTTTTTAAGATTACGTGACTAACAGAAGCAATTGATGGTAAGGCTTCACCACGAAATCCTAAACTTCTAATATTATATAAATCATCTTCATCTATCAATTTACTAGTTGCGTGTCTAGAAAAAGCTAAAACGGCATCATCTTTAGCCATTCCTACCCCATTATCAGTAACTTTAATTTCTTTAACCCCTGAATCAACTAAATCTATTTTTATTTCAGTACTTTTGGCATCAACAGAGTTTTCAACTAATTCCTTAACAACATTCATACATTTTTCTACTACTTCACCAGCCGCAATTTTATTAGCTAAGACCTCATCCATTATTTTTACTTTACTCATTTTACCACTTCTTTTCTATAATTCTTTTAAATATTCCATTAATTTAAGTGCTACATCGTGATTTAATATTTCTTCTAATTCTTCTAGGCTTGCCTCTTTTAATTTTTTTAAGGAACCAAATCTTTTTAAAAGTTCTTTTCTTCTAACACTACCTATTCCTGGTGCCATATCTAATAGAGATGATAATGTTCCTTTTTGTCTAATATTTCGATGATAACTAATAGCGTAGTTGTGTACTTCTTCTTGAATTCGATTTAAAAATAAAAATAAGTTACTATCTTTTGGCATTTCAATATACTCTAAATCTTCATTTATTAAAACACTTGTTTTGTGTTTATCATTCTTTTTAAGTCCACATATAGGTATTTTTAAACCAAGACTAGTGATTATATCATGAGCTACATTTATTTGTGTTTCACCACCATCAACAAGGATCAAGTCTGGCTTTTTGGCTTCACCCATTAGGACTTTATAGTAACGTCTATACAAAACTTCTTTCATTGCTGCTAAATCATCTTTAACTTCAGTATATATTTTA
>CAKPAQ010000114.1 GCA_934133015.1 uncultured Bacilli bacterium
CTAATGTCATAGTAAAGAATAATGATTATAAAAACTATTTAACTACTGCTAGTAATGATATTTATGCCGTTAGTGCCGATGGTTATTACTACTATAAACCAAGTAAAAATGTTAAAGAAATATTAAAGAAAGCTATCAAAAGTTATCCATTAGAAACAACTGATAATAATAATTGTTACCAATATATAACTTTCTTAACTTATAAACATGGTGAAAAAATTACATATCAAATAGAAACAACTGCTACTAAAGAATTAACTAATTATGTTAATGAAATGGTAAAAGTAAATAATAATCATATGATCACTAACTTAAGTGAATCAGGTTATTTTGATTATTATAATTTACCAGAAGAAATAACAGAAGAAGAAAAGCTTTACATAAATAATTATTTATATTATTATGTAAAAGACTACATAATTGGCCATCAAGATGAAGAATTTGATCAAAATAAAAATTACATCATAATTGAATTCAACAACTACAACAATCAAACTTATCGATTTATAAGTAATGATGTAGATGGCTTTATTAAATTAGTTCATGAAAAATACCTAGAAAATAAAGAAGAACTAAAAGAGGATGATGCCAGTGATAATGATTAATTTAGATTATCAAAACAGAAGTCCTATTTATGAACAAATAGTGACAACAATTGAAAATTATGTAGCCCTTGGTATTTTAAAACCTAAAGAACAAATTCCTTCAATTAGAGAACTAGCATCTAATTTAGGAATTAATCCTAATACAGTTAAGAAAGCTTATGATATCTTAGAAACTAAAAAAATAATTAATACTATTTCTACTAAAGGTACATTTATATCAGATAAAACAAATGAAGTTCTAGAAACAAAAAAGATAGAAGAAATAAAAAAATTAAATAAGCAAATTGATACACTATTAAACTTAGGAATAACTAATCAAGAAATAAAAAATATAATAAATAATAAGTTAAAATAATATTAGTACCACTATGGTACTTTTATTTTTTGTATAAAATAATTGTATAGCTCATATATTTAAATAGGATAGTTAGAATGTAAAATTATGTATATTTACCAATTAGTAAATAAAAAAATTAGAGTAGTGTAGTATAATTTATAACAGAAACAGGAGTGATTTTATGTTAATCTTAACTAAATCTATGTTCGCAATTATGATAGGTTTTTTAGGAGCAGTAGTATTAGGACTATTCTTAGTTCCTATTTTAAAGAAAATGAAAGTAGGTCAAAGAATTAGTGTTTTTGTAGGAGAATCACATAAGAAAAAAGAAGGTACACCCACAATGGGAGGTCTAATCTTTATTCTTCCAACTATTCTAGCTACAATATATTTATTAATTACTAAAAGAATGACTTATACTTCTAATTTAGGAATTGTCCTAATAGTATTTTGTGGTTATGCGATTATTGGATTTTTAGATGATTATTTAAGTATAAAGAAAAAAAATAATGAAGGTTTAACTGAAT
The DNA here is from genome assembly GCA_934133015.1 of uncultured Bacilli bacterium. Taxonomy (GTDB): domain Bacteria; phylum Bacillota_I; class Bacilli_A; order RF39; family UBA660; genus Alloscybalousia. The sequence goes on from CAKPAQ010000114.1 coordinate 1,470, forward strand.
TTCAAAAACTATTTGGTCAAATTATTATAGCGCTGATTTTCTTCTATATGTACGTTAAAAATGGGGGTCAAACTTCGTTGGTTGTATCTACTTTAGGTATCAATATAGAAATGGGTTGGATGTATGGTTTATTCATTTTATTTATCTTAGTAGGTGCATCAAATGCTGTAAATTTAACTGATGGTTTAGATGGATTAGCAGGTGGATTATCGGCAATCGCTTTTTTAGCATTTAGTTTGATATCAATGGTAGTTGGTTTTGAAGATTTAGGTATATTTACTTTTATTTTAGCTGGTAGTGTTATTGGTTTCTTAGTATACAACACTAATCCTGCTAGAGTTTTTATGGGTGATACTGGTAGTTTAGCCTTAGGAGGAGTAATGGCCGCAATTGCCGTACTTACACATCGTGAAATAACATTAGCAGTTGTAGCTAGTGTATTTATAATAGAAACCCTTAGTGTAATTTTACAAGTTATTTGGATAACTTTATTTAAGAAAAAATTATTCTTAATGACTCCACTTCATCACCATTTTGAAAAACTTGGTTGGGAAGAAAAGGATATAGTAAAATTATTTTGGGTAGTAGGTTTAATACTTGCCATGGGAGGAATCTTCTTCGGAGTTTGGTTATAAAAAAAGAAAGTGTGATAAAATGAAAAAGAAAAAATTTGATTTAGTTCTTTTTATCGCCGTAATAATATTAATAACATTTGGACTCATAATGATCTATTCAGCTTCATCTATTTGGGCTGAATATAAGTTTAACGATAGTTTTAAATATGTTAAACAACAAGGATTATTTATCATAATAGGAATCTTACTAATGATTGGAATATCAAAAATAGATTATAAATTATACTATAAAAAGACAAATCATATTTTATTGATTTGTTTTTTATTATTAATACTTGTTCTAATACCAGGAATAGGTAGTGTTAGAAATGGTAGTAGAAGTTGGTTTGGGATTGGCTCATTTGGAATACAACCAAGTGAATTTGCTAAACTTGGCTTAATTATCTTTACTGCTAAGTATTTGTCAAACAACAATAAATTCTTAAAAAGTATAACTAAAGGTGTATTTCCTATATTAATTGTTTTATTTACCATTTTTGGTTTAATAATGCTTCAACCAGATTTTGGAACTGGTATGATAATTGTAGTAAGTATTTTAGCTATGTTATTTATTGCCGGAGTTAATATTAAATTTTTTATTGGCCTAGGTGTGATAGGAGTAGTAGGAATAGTAGGTTTAATTATGATTGCGCCTTATAGAATGGATAGAATAACCTCTTTTATTGATCCATGGAAAGATCCACTTGGTACTGGATTTCAAATAATCCAAAGTTTATATGCTATTGGTCCTGGAGGACTATTAGGTCAAGGCTTTCTAAACTCTAGACAAAAACAATTTTATTTACCAGAACCTCAAACTGATTTTATCTTTTCTATAATCAGTGAAGAGTTTGGTGTATTAGGAGTTATCATTGTATGTGGTTTATTCTTAATAGTATTATCAAGAGGTATAAAGATAGCATTGAATGCCAAAGATGATTTTTCTAAATATTTAGCATTTGGTATGATATTTCAGATTATTGTTCAAACTATAATGAATTTAATGGTAGTAATTGGATTAATACCAGTTACTGGTGTTACACTTCCATTTTTATCGTATGGAGGTTCATCCTTATTAATAACACTAATATCAATAGGTATCTTATTAAACATAAGTAGATATAATAAATAATAACATATTGAAATATTAATTGAATTTAGATATAATTACCTAAAGTTCGAGGTGTTGATATGAATCTTAATTCGAAAAAAGCTACAATCATAGTAATAATTACTATAATATTATTTTTAAGTGGGTTAGTTGTTGTGTTTAGTAAAGAGTATATTTTTATCAAAAAAGATGTTAACGAAGAAAAAAATGTTCCAAAGAATGTTAAAGAAAACGATAATATAGAAATAAAAAATGATGAAAATAATGAGTTAACTGATAAACTTGATAATGAAAATACTAAAGA
>CAKPAQ010000115.1 GCA_934133015.1 uncultured Bacilli bacterium
TGTGTTGTTTGTCATTGAAGCAAAAAATTCTGGTGATGTTGACAATGCTGCTAATATAGCTTCTTTTTTAGCTATTTCTTCTTCCATAACATTTATTTCAAGCTTATCTGCATCTATATTTTTTTGAAACTCTACTATTTTATCATTATTTTCTTGAGTTTTAAGAGCAGCTTTTTGTCTTAATTCATCCACACGTGCTTTTGATGTTTGTTGTTGGGCAAGATAACTTTTTTTAGCTTCTTTCATAATACTTCTTTGATTGTTTAAAGTAGCTACTATTTGTTTATCAACTTCAGCTTTTCTAGCATTAGCAGCTTCCTTCTTTGCCTGAATTTCAGCTTGCTCAGCACTTTTTTCTAATAATTTTTTATCAGATTCTTCAATTTGTTTTTTTGTAAGTTCTTCTTGTTTTTTTACTTCTTCATTTGCTTTTTCAGCTTGTTCTTTTGCTTGCTTTGTTTCATTGGTTTCTTTTAATATTTCTTCATAAAATTTGTTGACATCACTATTATTGATATCCATTTCATTAACTTGCTTTGGCAATTCTTTATCAGCAACTATTTCATCTTTTTTCTTTTCAATGTGTTCTTCAAAATTAGATACTTCTTTATTGTCAGCTCTAGAAACTTGGTCATCAGTAGTTACTGCCACACTATCTTCAACTGAGACTGGCGCTGGTTCCTTTTCTTCTGAAGCAATTTCTTTTTCATTTTTAGTATCAATTTCAGTACTAAGTGGTAATATTTTTGAAACATTTGCTAACATACCATTAAATCTTTCTTCTTTTAGATTGATTGGTTTGCTCGGACTGATTAATTGACTTTGTTCTGCATTATAATCTGTTATTGTATACCCATTGTCTGTAGTATACTCATTGGCAACTACTGCATAATTCATAATATTTTCTGAAATATTAGCACGACTTGTACTTCTCAATTTTATTCTGTTAGAATATCCAGTATTTTCAAATTGTTCACCTTTATCTATTCTTTTTTGTAAATCACTTGTACTAACTCTTATATTCATTAATTCTGTCATAAACACACCACCTTTCTGCCTATTGTTTCTTTGAAAGTTCTCTCAATACATCCTTTATTTTAGACCATTCTTCATCGCTTTCAATGCTTCCTAATTTTACTTTATCGTTTTCACGTGTAACAGATGAAACGTAAATAGTAATATTTCCACTATCATCTTTTTCATTTTTTGTATATACAACATATTCCTTTTTTGTATCGTTAAATTCAAACGCAAATAATAATTCTACTTCATCAATAGATCCATCTTCTAAAACTATTGACATTGGTTTTTTTGCCATATTCCTTCCTCCTTATTATCTTATAAATTCATTTTACCATACTTTACACAAAATTCAACTATTTTTATTGACTTTTTTCAATAAAAAGTATCGGCACTCATAAGAACAATAATTTTTTATGTAGTCATCTAAATTACCTATATCATTTACGCTAGTTGTCATAGTATTTTTTGGATCATTAAATCCTTTTAAACGCAATTTATCATATGAAAAGTCGCCAAATATATAATCAAAATTATCAAAATATTCAGTATATTTTTCTTTAAATAATTCATCATTATATGCATCTTTATAATTTTTTACTATTTCAAATTCTAAATCATTTATTTCGATTTTATTCTTACTCATTTTTATTTTTATCTCCTTATACTTAATCTATTTTATCCATGTATATATTATATAATTGGGAATAAAAAAAATCAATCTTCTATAGTTTTTGAATATAATGATGAGTTTTTTAGTAATTCACCACCATAATAACTAGGTACAACACCTTGTATAATTTTAATTGCTAGTGGGATGTTACAATCTATTACATTTTTTTTAGTTGAAAATGGTAATAGTATTTGTGCAGTTATTTCTAAGTGGATTCCTAATTCTACCATGGCATTGTTTATTCCATATTGTGTTACTTTAGTGGTTATATTACCTACTACATCTCCTATATAATGTAGTCTTATTGGTATTTTTGGCCCTAAATTAGATAATAAGGTATTATTAGCTATTATACCCATTGGTATTTTAAGAATTATTCCTTTTTCTAAATCGTTAATTCTATCTTCTGATAGGTTCATGTCATAAATTCCTATTGAATCTATATCTCCTTCTTCTAGTAATTTTAAATTATTTTGAACTACAGTAGTTGCGATATTTAATACTTGATTTACTACTATGGGATTAAAATCTATAGTTTGTATTGTTCCATCATTATCTTTTACTGTTTCAAAAATATTTTCAGTATTTATTTTATCTTCTAATACTTGTGATACTGCTTTATTAGCAATTATCACAGATAATTTATTTATTTCAAGTTCTGCATTTTCTAATAAGATAGGAGATAATTTTGAATTAACAAACTTTAGCATTAAAAATACTGATATTATTAACAATATCAAGAGTATTAAAATTATATTTTTTTGTTTAATCTTTTTTAGAATAAACTTCTTTTTTCTTAGTTTAATACGTTTCTTCATATATGACACCTAGTTAAATATATGAGAGTAAATAAAAAAGTAGACAATGAGTCTACATAATTTATATTCTAAGATAATAAGAAATAAGTGCTTACAATAATTGCGAATAATTCAGCTAAAGTAATAACTATTAATAACTTAGAGTTAGTTAAAGCGGCTTCTCCTAAATTGTTTTGCTTTTTTCTTAAATGGTATATATTATCTGGATCTAACTTTTTAATTTCTAAAATATTATTGTAAATCTTTGATAAAATTATTTTTAGTTCTTCATCAGTTAATCCTTCTCCTATTACTGCGTTTGTATAATCATTATTTTGTTTAACAGGCACATTACTATTATTTAATATTACTTCTATGATTGGTTGATTTGATGAAAAGGCTAATTGATTAGTACCGTTTCTATACTTATATGCAACTTTTATATTACCATCAAATGGTAGTAGTTCAGAAAAAATATCAAACCCGTAGTTTAAAATTGGCAAGGATTTAAGTGATTGACCATAATCTACATTTTGATTGTAAACATTGGCCATTTGGATAGTGAACTTTTTAAAAGAGTTTTCACCTTCTGAAACAACTTTTTGTTTATTTGAAGAATTGGAAAATTTTATATTGAAGTTACCATTTTCACTTTTTTCTAATAAGAAATCCATCTTTTTAGCTCCAAATATTGATATTAACATTTTACATAGATTAATGGCACCTTGACTATTATTTATTTGAAGTTCAAAGTAATCATTATCATTTTGGATTATACTAATACCTTGATCTAGTAATTTACTTTTTTCTGTAACATCATCGTCTATTACTATAACTTGTGGTTTAGCTATTTCTGTTGTTTCAATAATTTTTTTGGTAAAGAGATTTTTATTAGTACTATTTTCTAAGTTGTTTCCAAAAATACGTTTTATTTCATCGTTTAAGTTTTCTAGATTTTTATCCATAAATTAATTCACTTCCCAATCAATAA
>CAKPAQ010000116.1 GCA_934133015.1 uncultured Bacilli bacterium
GAGCTGTGATGAGAAATAATAAAAAAGGACAGGCTCTTATTGAATTTGTTTTAATATTACCAATAATATTATTACTTATATTTGGCGTTATTGATTTTGGAAGAATTATTTATTCAAAAACAAAATTAGAAAGCACTATAAGTGATGCTGTCTCATTATATTTAGATAATCGTGACTTAGAAACAATTTCTAAAAAATTAGACCTAGACAATGACAAAATCATATTAGAAAAAGATGGCACTAAATTAATTTTAATTGAAAAAATACAACTCCTAACACCAGGACTAGGACAACTACTTGACAATCCATACACAGTAAAAGTAGAAAAAGTGATATACAATGAGTAAATTAAATAATAAGGCTCAAACCCTAGTAGCATTTATCATACTTCTTCCAATTATTTGTTTAGTAATAATACTATTTTTGGAAAAACTATACTTATATTCAGAAAAAGAAAATCTCAAAAGTATAGCTAATTTAATATGTATAAAGTCTGAAAATGGAGAAAACTTTGATACCTTAAAAAAATTGGCCTTAGCAAATGATTCCAAAATAACTAATTTCAAAATAGAAGTACAAAATGCCAATACTATAATAGAATTATCAAAAACAGTGAAAGTCTTTACCGATTCTTACAACATTAATGAAAAAGTAACTTGTAAGTAGAAAAGAGGAATAATATGAAAAAAGAAAAGGGCAAAATAATAACTCTTACATCATCAAAAGGTGGAGTAGGAAAAACCATTTTATTATTAAATTTAGCTGGAATATATGAAAAACTAGAAAAAAAAGTCTTAATTCTAGATTTCGATTTTTCGTCAGGAAATTGTGCACCTTTATTAAACGTAGATGTTAAGAACACAATTTATCAAGTATGTGAAGATATCAAAAATAATCGCTATAATGATCTAGAAAATTATATATCTCATTATAGTAACTACATAGATATTATTCCATGCCCTAAAGATCCACGTCAGTCAACTAAAATTGATGTTAAAAACTTAGTTACTTTTTTAGATGAAATAGTTAACTTATATGATGTTGTTCTTATTGATACTACCCATGGCTTCAGTAAAAATAATATTTTAACCTTAGACTTATCAGACAAAATATTATACGTAGTAACTAATGATTTTATGGATTTAAAAAACACCAAAAACTTTATCTCAATTATGAAAGATGCATCTTATGATAAAGTAAAAATCGTCTTAAATGAATCAAGAGATCCTAATTTAAACTATTTTAGTACTTTTGATATTAAAAGCACTATCAAAGCAAACATTGATTATACAATCTCAGCAAGCATGTATATAAAAAATATTACACGCTATATATTAGAAGGTAAAATATTTACCCTTAACAGCAGTATGACTTTTAAAGATAAAAAAGACATGAATAAAATGATTGGTATGGCAAAAGATTTACTTTTAGATGAATAGGAGGTACCTATGAAAAAAACACTAGCTGAAGAATTTGAGTTGGAAATAATTAAACCAAGGCAAATTAAAATTATAGATGACTATGACATATTTAAAGATAAAGAATTATTAGAAAAACTAAGAGTTAAAATAATTGAAAATCTTTTAGATAACGTTTCTTTAAATGATTCTAATTTACAAGAACAAATAAATCTTGAAATAGATCGTACTCTAGAAGGTTATGATTTATCCAATCTAGAAAGAAGTCATATCTATAACTTAATAGATAATGAAATTAATGGTTATGGTCCAATTACAGAATTATTAGATGATAAGAATGTAACTGAAATTATGATAAATGGACCAAAAGATATTTATATTGAAATAGATGGAAAAATAGTAAAAGATGATACCATATCATTTATCAATGATGAACATATAATTAGAACTGTTCAAAGAATGATTCAACCAATGGGAAGAACAATTGATTCTCTTAATCCTATGGTTGATTCTAGACTCATAGATGGTTCTAGAATAAATGCCATAATTCCACCACTTAGTTTAAATGGACCAGTAGTAACTATTCGTAAATTTAAAAGTGATATGGATAGTATAGATGATCTACTACGTAGTGGTACTATGACTCCATACATGGCAAGATTTTTAGAAGCATGTGTAATGGCAAAATTAAACATCATTGTATGTGGAGGAACTGGTTCTGGAAAAACTACTATTTTAAATGTTTTATCTAATTTTATCAGTAAAGATGAAAGAATAGTAACTATAGAAGATGCCGCCGAATTAAAACTTAATCAAGATCATGTTATATCACTTGAAACTAGAACTAACTTATATGATAAAGAAGGCGAAATTACAATTAGGGATTTAGTAAGAAACTCTTTACGTATGAGACCCGATCGTATTATTGTAGGAGAAGTTCGTGGTAGTGAAGCTTTTGATATGTTACAAGCTATGAATACAGGACATGAAGGAAGTTTAACTACTATCCATGCTAATGGACCAATAGATGCCTTTAATAGACTAGAAACCTTAGTTTTAATGAGTGGGATGGAAATTCCTGTAAAAGCAATTCGTGAATATATTGAAAAAGCAATTGATTTAGTTGTCCAAATAGAAAGATTATCAGATGGTAGAAGAAAAATAACCAGCATCAGTGAAGTAGTTGGTATGACTGATGACGAAATAAAAGTACGTGAGATATTTGCCTTCAACCAAAAAGGTTTGACTGAAAATAAAGAAGTAGATGGAGAATTTGTTTTATATAATTATGTACCTAAAGTTTATGAAAAAATTAAACGTAGAGGTATAGATGTTGTTGACGATATATTTGAAGTTATTATAAAAAATAAAAAGAAAAAGAGTAATTAAAAAGAGGTGAGACGATATGAAAGATTTAGGATTATTATTATGGATGATATTATTTTTATTAATACTTATACTTTTGTATCGCCTATATTTATTTATAAAAGTTATAAAGCTAGAGAAAAGATTAAGTAAATATACCATAAACATGGGTAATAGTAATAATAGTTTGTTTGATAGAATAATTAATATTTTTTCAAATATATGTAGAAAATTAGCTAAGATACTAAGAAAAAGTTCATTATTTTCTACCTATAAAAACAAATATAATTATTCTTTCTTTAAAGGAGATAGTTATAATATTTTATCGTTAAAAATAATATGTGGACTTATAACTATGATTATTACCTTACTAATTTCTATCTTATTATTTAGCAATAACATTCTATATAAAAGTATATTATTCTTTTTAATTGGTTACTTTTTCCCAGATATTTACTTTAAAATTAAGAAAAAATATATTGAAAAAACATATAGTGAAGATTTAATCAAAGTTTTAACCTTAATGAATCATTCTTTTCAATCTGGTAAAAGTCTAATTCAAGCAATTACGACAGTTAGTAATGAAATGGATACGCCACTTGGGCACCAGTTTAAAAAAGTAAAAATGGATTTAGATTTTGGTCTAGATTTAGAAAATGCCTTCAATAGATTATATAAAAGAG
>CAKPAQ010000117.1 GCA_934133015.1 uncultured Bacilli bacterium
GTTTGTTATTCGCAATATTAAATATTCGTCCAATTCCGTTCTGCTTATTTGATGAAGTAGAAGCTGCCTTAGATGAAGCTAATGTGGATAACTTTGGAAAGTATTTAGACCATTATAAAGAAAAAACACAATTCTTGTTGATAACTCATAAAAAGAAAACAATGGAGTATGCCAATACTCTATATGGAATAACAATGCAAGAATCAGGTGTTAGTAAACTAGTAAGTGTAAAATTAGAAAACAACTAAAAAAAGAAGCTCTTGGGCTTTCTTTTTTAATAATAATAAGGATAATAGTAGTTATTACTATATGATACTGGAGGATAGTAGTAATAAGGTTGTGGATAATAATAATTTGGTCTATTATTATTACCTATCGCATAACCAGCAACACCACCTAATAGTAATGGCGCAACAAAACCACCAGCTAAGAAACGATCATTACTTTGATTTTGTCTACCACGATACATATTTGAATTAAAATTACGCATATTATAATTGTATGGATACATAAATATTCACCTCTAGAATATTTTATGTTTTAGAAAGGAAAGAGTGAAAATGAGTGAAAAATTAAAAGAATTAGCTAAAATGCTAATATCTTATTCTATTGATGTTAAAGAAAAGGAAAAAGTTCTAATTACTACTAGAACTATGGAAACAAGAGAATTTATTTCATATTTGATTACCAATATTTATGAACGTGGTGGTGTACCAGTAGTAAAAATAATAGATCCTTTTTTGAACTCAAAGATATTAGAAAATAGTAATGCCTATCGCATTGATTTAATAAAAAAACTAGAAGAACAAGAAGTAGAAAATTATGATGCTTTTATTAATATTACTTATGGTATAAATGATTATGAAAATAAAAATGTACCGGCTGAAGTCCTAAATAAGCAAAGAAAAGCAATTGAAAAAAGTCATGATATTTTAATTAACCAAAAGAAATGGGTTTTATTAAATTATCCATCACCATTAGATGCTCATAAAGCTAAAATGTCATATGAAGAATTTATAAATTTTTCCCTTGATGTTATGACAGTTGATTATCGTAAGATGGCTAATATGATAAAACCATTAAAAGATTTAATGGACAAAACTGATAAAGTAAGAATTGTATCTCCTGGTACTGATATAACATTTAGTATTAAAAATATGGGTAGTATTCCATGTACTGGAGAAAAAAATATTCCAGACGGTGAATTATATAGTGCTCCTGTTAAGACATCAGTAAATGGAATCATTACTTATAATACTCCAAGTCCATATCAAGGAAGTATTTATAATAAAGTATCACTAGAATTCAAAGATGGTAAAATAATAAATGCTACTTGTGATGGTGATAATAATAAATTAAATGAAATATTTAATACAGATGAAGGCAGTAGATACGTAGGTGAATTTTCTTTAGGTTTTAATCCTAAAATATTATACCCAATGGGAGATATTTTATATGATGAAAAAATATTAGGAAGTATTCATTTTACTCCAGGTCAGGCTTATAAAGATTGTTATAACGGAAATGATTCTGGAATTCATTGGGATATGGTTTTAATTCAAAGAAAAGATTATGGTGGTGGTGAAATATACTTCGATGATGTCTTAATTCGTAAAGATGGCATGTTTGTATTGGATGAGTTAAAACCACTTAATTTTGATTATAAAGCTTAGAAAGAAACAAAATTCTTTCTTTTTTATTGTAAAAAATCCCCTAAAATGGTATCATAAGATGTAATAAATTTGGAGATTGATATGACTACATACGATAATTTAAAAACATTACCAAAAGCTGAATTATTAGAAGCAATAAAGCCTATTATTAATAAGCTCTATTCTGAATATAATTTTGCTGAAATTGATAAAGAAGAGTTTGATGATTTAGTAATCAGAGCTATCGATGATTTAAAAGAAGAAAAAAGCCCTGAAAGGCTAGAAGAACAAATAATTAAACTTGCAACTATTAATATTAATCATTATATAAAAGAAAAAATGAAGGATAATGAAGTTGCTTTAACTATAATAAATAATATTTTTGGTTCTACTTATAATAATGAAAGTTATGATGAACTTTTAAATGACTTAAAAAAATTATTAAAAACTTTAAATGTAATAGGGTATCAGACTGATTTTAATATGACTAGTTTATTTCTTACTAAAAATGAAAAACTTAATCTAACAATAGAAAAAATAGTAAATAAAAATCTTGAAAACATCAAAAAAAATAAAGTAATTGAGTCCATACGAGATTCATTATTTACTGATCTTTTACTACAATATTGTGCTTATAATGATATTGAAACAGTAGACTTAGAAGAAATTAACGACGAAGATATTTCATTATCAGCTGATTACTACAATAAAGAAATTAACAAATACAAAGTCTTGACTAAAGAAGAAGAATACGAAATTTTTATGCGAATAAATCAAGGCGATGAAGAAGCTAAAAAAGAATTAATTTTACACAATTTAAGACTAGTTCGTTATATTGCTTACAAATATGTAAAAAGTGCTTCATCCCTTAGCCTAGCTGATTTAATTCAAGAAGGTAATATTGGTCTTATGATAGCGGTAGATAAATTTGACATGTCTAGAGGATGTAAATTTTCAACCTATGCTATATACTGGATAAGTCAGAAAATTAGAAGAGCGCTAGTAGAACAGGGAACTATGATAAGGTATCCTGTTGGTACCAGTGAAAAAATAAAAAAGATTATAAGAACCCAAGATGAATTACTTTCCAAATTAGGTAGGGAACCAACTTTAGAAGAGATAGCCCAAAAATTAAATTATTCTTTAGAATATGTTCAGAAAATGTATGATTTTATGAAAATAATGCCAACCAGTCTAAACGTACAAATTGGTGATAAAGAAGACGCTGAATTACAAGATATGATAATGTCTGATGAAGCAGTAGAAGAAGAAGTATTATTAAAAATTCAAAATGAGCGCATTTTAGAAATATTAAATAGCATTAATCTGAAACCAAAAGAGCTAATAGTTATTACTTTAAGGATGGGTTTAGATGGTAGCGAAAATATTCCAACTCTTGAAGCAGTAGGAAATATGTTGGGTGTTACCAGAGAAAGAATTCGCCAAATTGAAAAAAGGGCCTTAAATAAGATTAGAAGATCTAGATATATAAAAGAACTGGCTGAATATAATCAATCATTTTCAAATAATCTAGTTCAAGAAACGAAAAAAGGTAGTGAACAATCAATGATAAATGAAAGCATTAATGAAAAATTCTATAGTATCTTTACTAAATATACAAAAGAGGAAATAGATGCAGTAGTTAATACATTATCAGAAGATGAAATATTATTAACAGAGAAAAAAATCGCTGCTGATAATAAATCAAAAAATTCTAAAAAATTATTTAAGTATGAAAAAGAGCAGTTTGTTCAATTATGTACTAAAATAGGAAAAAAAT
>CAKPAQ010000118.1 GCA_934133015.1 uncultured Bacilli bacterium
ATCGGCATCTGGATATTTAAATGATACATTTCTAAATTCAATTGTTCCAGTTTCATTAGTTACACCATCAAAATTACCATCTTTAATTGTAATATTTTCATCTAACACAGCATTAATTCTTTTAGCTGATACACTAGCTCTTGGTAACATCATAAAAATCATAGCTAACATTAAGAAAGACATAATTACTTGCATTCCATAACTAGTAAATACTACCATGTTACTAAATATTAGAAGTTTATCAGTCATCATTGCTTTTTCAATTAATATCGCACCAATAAAATAAATACCTAAGGTTAAGCCGTTCATTACAATATTCATAATTGGCATTAGAAAAGCAAAACATCTTTGATTAAATAATTGCATATTAGTCAAGTTATTATTTACTTCTTCAAAACGATTTAATTGATAATTTTCAGCATTGAAAGCACGAATAACACGAATTCCTGATAAGTTTTCTCTAATTACACCATTTACTCTATCAATTAATTTTTGAACTTTAGAAAATCTTGGCATAACTATTAACATAATAATACCTATAGTTGTTAGTAAAATCACAACACAAACTCCTACTAACATACTCCATTCTAATGATTTATCGAGAATTTTAGTAATTGCCCAAACAGCCATAATTGGTGCTTTTATTAATAGTTGTAATCCCATTCCTATTAACATTTCTATTTGGGTTACATCATTAGTAGTTCTAGTTATTAAGCTACTAGTTGAAAATTTCTTTATTTCTTCGGTTCCAAATTTTTCAACTTTAGTAAAAATTTTATATCTTAAATTCATAGAAAAATTAGAACTTACATTACTTATTAAATATCCTACAACAACAGCAGATGTCAAACTACCTAAGGCACAAAGAAGCATATATCCTCCCTGCTTCATAATTTCTGCCATAGTACTTCCCTCAGTTTGGACAAGCCTTGTGATACTGCTCATGTAATCTGGCATTTTAAGTTCTAACCATACCTGACATACAATTAGTAAAAAACTAATCGTAATGTACAAAATATCTTTACGTTTAAAATCTTTTATTAATTTTAACATATTACCCTCTCTTTCTTAATCTTCTTTTCTTGAAGTATTATATTTCTTTACATTTAATTTAATTTTATTCAAAACATTCAAAAACGCATCTATTTCTTCTTCATCTATTCCTTCAACTATTACTTCTTCTAATTTTTCCATTTCTTTTTTCTTTTCCATGAATAAATCATTAGTTTTAGGATTTAAAATTATTTTTTTAGTTCTAGTATCATTAGAATCAATAATCCTCTCTATTAAATTATTCTTTTCCATAGTTTTTAACACACCAGATACAGTAGCTCTTCTTAGATTTAATACTTTTTCTAAATCTTTTTGATAAATTTCTTGATCTTGGTGTTTAAACATATATTCTAAGATTTGCATTTGGGTTGGTGTTGGTAAAAAAGAAAGATTTTTATTCCTATTTTTATCACATTTAATAAAGGTACGAAAAATCATTTTTTCTAAGGACTTAATTTCTAATAATACTGAATTATTCTTCATAGTTCTCACCTTCTATTTTTGAATGGTCTATACCATGATATGATTATTTTTAGATTTTGTCAATAGCCTAACAAAAAAATGATTTTTATACCTTGACTTTTAACTTTTTTTATCATATAATGTAAAAGTCGTTTTAAATTGCATATGATGTAGTAGTAGTATCTTTATTTGATACTTTTTTTATTCTTATGAAAGTGAAAGGATTATGGAGGAAAATGGAAACAAATATGAAACCTAGTAGTAAAACGTTGTATTTAAATTTTATAAATTCTATGACTGTTAATTCTAATGGTTTTTTAGTTGTTAATAATGAAACTAGAACTATTGATTTAATACCATATAAGTTAGAAAAATACCATTTAAATAATGGTATCGGTAGTACAATAAGAATTGTTAGTTATTCTAGCGATGAACGTGACTTAAATAAAAGTCAAAGTATTGTTAAGATTAATTTAGATTCTGAATATCATATAGTTGATTATGATTATAATGTTCAAAAAGCGACACTTGAAAATATTTTGACACAAAATATTGATGAGAAATTAACTGGCATCTATGCAGGTATTTTTGAAAGAAGTAAAAAAGCTATTTTAAATTATTCTGAAGCAGGTACATTTATGCTTATTAATAATGCTTTGGAAAGAATTGAAAAGTTAGAAACATTAGAAAGTATGGCTAATAGTGAAAAGGAATTGGCTAATATTAGAGAAGAAAAAAGGAATTGGGAATATGGTCTTGATTTCTGTCTAGCTCACCTATCTCGTTTTGGTGTGACACAAAAGTTTAATAGTGAGACTGATCGTATGGAACAAACGCCTACTTTTAAAGCTTGGTTTAGTTGGTGGGGAGATTATTTCCAAACAATATTAGGAAATAATAATCAAGGTAAGAAAGATGAATCTCCTGTTAAATCAGATGATGAATTATACTTTGAACAATGTCTTATTAATTATCAAGTAAATAAGAGAAAAACAGCCCAAGTAAATACAAAAGATACAAATAGTTCTATTCCAACTATTAAAAAAGCAGTTTTAAAGAAAAATAGTGATTCCGTTAAGGATGAACATGAAGAAATTTTATTCCAAGTATTTGTACAATGTCAAAGAACTGGGCAAGATTATGGTTTATTTAAACCACAAGGATCATTCCTTGATTATATGAAAAATGATGAAGATAAAGTTGTTTTAAAGAAAGAAATGCCTTTAAAGAGTTTATCATTTTCAAAAGTTAAAGTATCGTAATGATACTTTTTTTGTGCTTTTTATTATTTATTTTCATATTATTTATAGAGGTGTTTATATGTCTATTATTGTACGTCGAAATAATCTGGAAAGTCCTGTTAGTTTTTTAAATAATGCCAATGACTTTAATTATATAGATGGAATATTACTAGAGGTTACTATGACTAAGGATAGAGTTATTGTTATTTATAATTCAACTGATACACCTGGTGTTACTTTAGATAGAATTCAAAATAGTAATTTCGAAGATTTAGATAAAACAAGTGTAGAAAAATTAGATACTATTTTAAAACTTCTAGATGGTTGGAAAAAGATGATAGTAATTAGGATATCATCGTTGTTAAGTCCGATATTATCAGATCAAACTTTATTGGAATATCAAGAGAAAAATAGTTCGTATATTAACTTGATAAATGAAATAATCATGAAATATCCTACCTTAAATACTAGTTTACAAAGTACTAATACTCATTTAATATTTTATTTAAAAAGAATAGTAAAGAATTCGCCTATAGGATTAGAATTAATTGATGAGAATGATAATTATGTTGATGTGGATTATTATATTTTCCCTACTACTCTACTTGATTACAATGTTATAAAGCAACAGTTGAATCTAAATAAAGGGGTAATGATTACAATAAAGAT
>CAKPAQ010000119.1 GCA_934133015.1 uncultured Bacilli bacterium
GCGGAAATGTTAGAAACGTGTTAAGGTATAGATAACATTTGGAGTAAACATTGTGAAACACAACCATTTTAAAAGCACAACGGGATTAATCCTTGTAAATATTCTTTTAATACTAGGCATTGTTCTGGGGTCTTTATGCTATTCTCAGAGAATTCAGAAAATACAGATGGAAGTAAAGATTTCTGAGTTTGAAAATACAGTGGAGTCTTTTAAAAAAGTATCACAGTTATGCGGTTAGTGATTTAATGGCTGAACTTGCTTATCGTCTTAAACTAAGTGATGAACAAATAATACTTGCCAAAGTAATAGGTTTACTTCATGATATCGGTAGATTTGAACAATATAAAAAATATAAATCATATAATGATAAAAATGGAGACCATGCCGTTATAGGGTGTAAGTATTTGTTTGAAGAAGGTCATATTCGTGATTACATAACTGATCCATCTTATGATGAAGTTATTAATAAAGCTATTAGATATCATAATACTTTAAAATTACCTAACTTAGATGGTGATGTTGAATTATTCAGTAAAATGATACGTGATATGGATAAAGTTGATATCTATAAACAAATGGCAATACATTCTCATGCAAAATTTGATGCCAAAGAAGTTAGTGAAAAAGTATTAGGAGAGTTTAAAAAGGAAAAAACTATAGATCTTGGTTTTGTAAAAAGTAAAAGTGACGCTATTATAACGAGATTAGCTTTTATATTTGATTTTAACTTTAATGAAAGTTTTGATATATTAGTTGATACAGATAATTTTGATTTGTATTTATCGGTAATTGAAGTAACTGAAGATAGTGAAAAGTTATGGCGAAAAATACGTGAAGAGTGTTTTGATAAAATAAATAGAGGTGTTAAAGTAGGAGGGAATAACAATGTTAGAAAAAAAATATAATGCATTAGAAAAAGAAAGTAAATGGATGAATTATTGGAAAGAAAATAAAGTATATGAATTTAGACCTGATCATAGAGAAGTATTTTCTATTGATACACCACCACCAACAGTAAATGGTAAAATTCATATTGGTCATATTTTTTCTTATTCACAAACAGAGATGATAGCTAGATATAAAAGACTTCGTGGATATAATATCTTTTATCCATTTGGTTTTGATGATAATGGTTTACCTAGTGAAAGATTAGTCGAAAAAGAACAAGGAAAAAAGGCTCATGAAATTGGTAGAGAAGAATTTTCTAAATTATGTTACCAAACAACTGATAAATATGAAGCTGAATTTCAAGAATTATTTAGTAGAATGGGAGTAAGTACTGATTGGGCAATTCATTATAAAACAGTTAGTCCATCAACTATTAAAATAAGTCAAACATCATTTTTAGATTTAGTAGATAAGGGTCACTGTTATCATAAAGAAAGTCCAGCTTTATGGTGTAACGAATGTTTAACTTCCATTGCACAGGCAGAACTTGAAACAAAAACAATTAAAACAACATTTAACTATATCAATTATTCTACTACTGATGGAGAAACATTTACTATTGCGACTACTCGTCCTGAGTTAATTCCCGCAATTGTTTGTATATTTGTAAATCCATTAGATGAGAAACATAAACATTTAATTGGAAAAACAGCTCATATTCCAGTAATTGATGTAGAAGTACCAATAATGGCTGATGAAAAAGTAGCTATTGATAAAGGTACTGGTATCGTTATGTGTTGTACATTTGGTGATCAAACAGATATTGAATGGTGGAAAAAATATAATTTACCACTTAAATATATATTTACCGAAGATGGAAGAATTGCTGATAGTGTTCCTAACTATGGTGGTTTAAAAATTAAAGATGCTAGAAAGAAAATTATTGAAGATTTACAAAATGGTGGCTATGTTGTAAAAATTGAAGAATTAGAACATGAAGTTCAAACTCATGAACGTTGTGGACGTGAAGTTGAATATTCAGTAATGAAACAATGGTTTATTGATATAATGAATCATAAAGATGACTTTATTAAAATTGGTAATGAAATTAAATGGCATCCTGAACATATGCATGCTAGATACGATGAATGGGTAAATAATGTAGCTTGGGATTGGTGTATTTCAAGACAAAGATATTTTGGAGTACCATTTCCAGTTTGGTATTGTAAAGAATGTGGAGAAGCAATTTTTGCTAAAAAAGAAGATTTACCAGTTAATCCATTAACTGATAAACCACCAGTTGATAAATGTCCAAAATGTAGTTGTACTGAATTTGTACCTGAAACCGATGTAATGGATACTTGGGCTACTTCATCAGTAACACCTTTAATTAATATGAAATATGGTGAAAAAGATAATTATGAAGATATTTTAAAACCAATGAGTATTAGAACTAATGCTTCTGAAATTATTAGAACTTGGGATTTCTATACTATTGTTAAATCATTCTATCACTTTGGTATGAGACCTTGGGATAATGTAATGATTTCTGGTTTTGTAATGGCTAATAAAGGTGAAAAAATCAGTAAAAGTAAAGGTAATGCTAAAGTAGAACCAATAGATATAATTAACAATTATTCTGCTGATGTAGTTAGATATTGGGCTGGATCAGGAAGATTAGGTACTGATATAGTATTTAGTGAAGAAACTCTATTAAGAGGTCGTAAACTTGTTAATAAATTATGGAATGTATCTAAATTCATAGAAATGCATTTACAAGATTATACTGATAAAGAATTTAGTGACTTTGAATATATAGATAGATGGATTTTAGGAAAATATCAAGAAATGGAAGAAGCATTCATTAAATATTTAGATGACTATGAAGTAGGATTAGCTCTTAATATCTTAGAAAAATTCTTCTGGAATTTCTGCGATAATTATATTGAAATTGTTAAACATAGATTATATAGACCTGAAGAATTTGGTGATGTTTCTAGATATTCTGGACAAAAAACAGTTTACACAATTCTTTATAAATTATTACAAGACTTTAGTATTTTCTTCCCATTTATAACAGAAGAAATTTATCAAGAACTATATCATAAACAAAAATCAATTCATTTAACTTCTATTGAACCATTAACATTTGACTTTAAACAAGAAGTTAAAAATGGTGATATTATTGTTGATATAATTAGTCAAGCTAGAGGTGAAAAAACTAATAATAACGTATCACTTAAAACACCAATTAAAAATCTTGATTTAAGTTTAAATAAAGATTTAGCATTCGCTATAAATAGTTCTATCAAAGATTTTAAGGCAACTTTATTTATTGAAAACTTAAATATTACAGAAGTAGATAAAGATTATCAAGTAAACAAAATTGAACTTAATTTAGATGATATTCAAAAAGAAATATAATTAGCTGTTATATTTCTTTTTTTAGTTGTTTTGTGATATAATATCTACCGGGTGAAAAGATGAAAAAAAAGATTTATACTTTAGTATTTTTAGTAATTATAATA
>CAKPAQ010000120.1 GCA_934133015.1 uncultured Bacilli bacterium
CACCACTATCAGTTAAAATAGGGCCATTATAATTCATGAATTTATGAAGTCCGCCAGCTTTTTCAATTAAATCTGGACCTGGTTTTAACCACAAATGATAAGTATTAGCTAAAATAACACCGGCATGAACGTCATATAACTCTTCAGGAGTAAGCATTTTTACAGTGGCACGAGTTCCAACAGGCATAAACATTGGAGTATTAACTGTTCCATAATTTGTTTCTAAAGTACCAAGACGAGCTTTGGTATTTTTTTCTTCTTTTAATAAATTGTATTTTACTTTCATTATTTATCTCCTTACTACATTAAATTAGTATTTTATTAGCATACTATCGCCAAATGAAAAGAAACGATATTTATTTTTTACTGCTTCATTATAGGCGTTTAAAATATTTTCTCTACCAGCTAAAGCACTAACTAACATAACTAAAGTTGATTTAGGTAAATGAAAATTAGTTATTAAGTAATCGATTGCCTTAAATTTATAGCCTGGATAAATAAAGATATCAGTATTGCCAGATGATTCTCTAAACTCATCATATTTAGTCATAATGGTTTCTAAAGTTCTAACACTAGTAGTACCAACAGCGATGATTTTATGACCATTTGCTTTAGTTTGATTTAGAACCTGAGCTGTTTCTTTACTCATTTCATAATACTCTGTATGCATTTTATGTTCAAGTATATTTTCTACTTGAACAGGTCTAAAAGTACCAAGTCCTACATGGAGAGTTACATATACTACATTTATACCTTTATTTTGTATTTTTTCAAGTAACTCTTTAGTAAAATGCAACCCAGCTGTTGGGGCAGCACTACTACCAATATTTTTAGCATAAACAGTATTATACCTACTTTGTTCATCTAATTGTTCATGGATATAAGGTGGTAATGGCATAGTACCTAATTCTTCTAATATTTCAAGTAAGATACCATTATAAATAAGTTCATACCTTCTAATGCCATCTTCTAATACTTCTACACATTTAGCTTTTAATTTACCATCACCAAAAGAGATAATTGTTCCTAAATGTACTCTTTTAGCTGGTTTAGTTAAGCACTCCCAAATATTATTTTGAAGATCTTTTAATAATAAAATTTCAATAACGGCATTAGTTTCTTCTTTAATACCAATAAGTCTAGCTGGCATTACCTTAGTATCATTAAGTACTAAGGTATCTCCTTTTTCCATATAATCAACTACATCAGTAAAATGATTATGAGTTATTTCACCAGTATTTTTATCTAAAACCATTAAACGTGAAGAATCTCTTTTCTCAAGTGGTGTTTGGGCAATTAATTCTTCTGGTAAATTGTAATCAAAATCTTCTAATTTCATAAGATTCTCCTTTTCTATTCAAACATATTACTTTGATATTCTATCTTTAAATGTTCATAAGCAAGACTTGTTACCACTCTACCACGAGGAGTTCTTTTTAGGAATCCTTGTTGAAGTAGATATGGTTCGTATACGTCTTCTATAGTAGTTACTTCTTCACCTATAGCTGAAGCTACTGATTCGATACCAACTGGTCCACCATTAAATTTTTGAATAATAGCTAACAATAATTGATGGTCAGTATCATCTAAACCTTTATCATCTATTTTTAATCTGTTAAGGGCCTTTTTAGTAATATCGATATCGATTATACCATTTCCTTCAACTAATGCAAAGTCCCTAACTCTTTTAAATAGACGGTTTACAATTCTTGGTGTACCTCTACTTCTTCTAGCTAATTCTAAGGCTGCATCATCATTGATTGGCACTTTTAAAACTTTGGCAGTTCGTTTAGCTATTTTTACTAATTCATCTTCAGTATAATATTGTAACTTAGCTAATATTCCAAAACGATCACGAAGTGGTGAAGTTAGGTCTCCGCATCTAGTAGTAGCGCCTACTAAAGTAAAAGGTGGCAAATTAATTCTAATATTTCTAGTATTACCTTCGGCACCTATTATAATATCAAGAACATAGTCTTCCATAGCTGGGTATAGTATTTCTTCAATATATGATGGCATTCTATGTATTTCATCGATAAATAAAACATCACCTGGTTCAAGAGATGATAAGATTGCGGCTAAATCTCCTGTTTTTTCAATGCTTGGACCACTCGCAGTTTTGATATTAACTCCAAGTTCATTGGCAATAATATTAGCTAAAGTTGTTTTTCCTAATCCAGGAGGACCATATAATAAAACATGATCAAGAGAGTCTCCTCTCATTTTAGCAGCTTCAATATTTTGTTTTACTTCTTCTTGACCAATATAATCATCTATATATTCAGGACGTATACTGGCATCAACTATATCTTCATCTAATTCATTATTAGTTATTACTCTATCATCCATAATAATCCTCCCTATCATTTACTTCGTTATAATTCATTATTATTCGTTTATTATCAGTCCAATAAAATCTATCTGATTTGCCGTAATACACTTATTTCAATAATAATTTTAGTGCTTCTTTTACTTGGTCTTCAATACTTAAACTAGAGTCAACACGAGGAATGATACCTTTAACATCTTTATCTTTATAACCAAGTCCTTTTAATACTTCAAGTAACTCTTCGCTAGAATTATCAGTAACAGCATCAACTCCAGATATTGATATTTTTCCTTTTAAGTCTAAGATAATTTGTTTAGCTAATTTTTCACCTATTTTAGGGAATTTCTTTAAATATAAAATGTTTTCTCTTTCGATTGCATCAATAATACCACTAATACTACCAGTAGCTATGATTGGAAGAGCCATTTTAGGTCCTAGACCTTTAACACCAATTAATTTTAAGAACATTTCTTTTTCTTCTGGTGTTTTAAAGCCATAAAGACTATTTTCATCTTCTTTAATGCATTGATATAAATACACTCTATATTCATTACCACAATCAAAAGAATATGGATTAGGAGTAAATATTTGATATCCAATGTTATTTACTTCTAAAACAATATAACTTGCTTCAATCATGGTTACTTTTCCTAACATATAATTATACATAATAAAACCTCCGTTAACTACAAATATTATATAATAATTTTAAAATAATTAAAATAGAACAAGAATTAAAAAGAAAAAACATTAGGTAAAACTAATGTTTATTTACAAGCGTAATAGTCTAGATCATAGTCATCTTTATATGAATATAAAGCAGATGCAAAGTTAGTTTTAATACCAGTTGATGTTATTTCAAAACGTTCTGTCCAATCATTGATAGTATTATCAAAATAGGTATTAGCATATACTTTTTTACTATATTTACTATCATAAATTAGACTTACATGAGTATTGGTAACTGTAAAGTTTGAAGAAAAGTACGATGGAATAAAACCAAGCTCAATATTCCATTGTGTATTAGCGTCGTGATGATAGATACCTTTAACAC
>CAKPAQ010000121.1 GCA_934133015.1 uncultured Bacilli bacterium
CTGCACTACCTAAATCATAAACATCTAGTCTTTCGTCTACAATTATATCATTTCTATTTGTGGATATTTTAGCCGTTTGTATAGCTCTTTCTTGTGGAGATGAAAAAATATAATCAAATTCTATATTTTCTTCTTTAAACTTTTCACCTAACTCCATTGCTTGTTTAACACCAATAGTATTTAAAGGTTTTCCACTTTTTCTACCTTGAACCCTATGTTCAGCATTTATATCTGTTTGTCCGTGTCTAGCAATATAAATAATCATTAGATCCCTTCTTACTATTTGCATATTTTTATCATAATGCATAATGATTATGTCATTATGCAAGTGTGTACTAAAATGACATTTTAGTCCTGTTGAGTGTTATTTTTATAACTCTTTTTTATATTTAAAAACTTGAATTCATAAAAGTTCGAGTTTAGTATCAATCTGGTGCCGAATGCCAGAATTGAACTGGCCTCTGACCCTTACCAAGGGCCCGTTTTACCACTAAACTAAATCGGCATAACTAAATTATAGCATAATTTTTTACTTATTAAATATATTTTTAATAAAAGTAGTAAATTAATGTTAAAATGGTGATTTTATGGGAAAATATAAATTATATTTAATCATTGTATTATTAGTATTATTTAATATTTGTATAGTTATAAAAAATAGGGAACATTACTTTTTAGATCAATATACAACTTATACTAATAATAATGAAAATAAAATAGAATTAAGTTATAAAGATGATTATAAAATAAAAGTATATTATCCTGATACTAAGTATCTAAAACTTGATAATACTATTGATAAAAAAATTGGTGAAATAGTATCAGAATTTAAAAATGAATTAACACTTAATCAAGTAATTCCTAACTTTGTATCAGATTTGATTATTACTTATGATAAATATTCATATAAAGATTATTTATCATATGTATTTTTTATTGAATATTTTACTGGTGGTGCTCATCCAAATCATGAAATATGGACTATAACTTATGATACTAAAAGCGATAAAATAATTACTATAGATGATTTGATAAATAATAATTCCAATCTTTTAACTAAGTTGTCTGAGTATACAAGAAATGAATTATTACATAATCCAGGTATTACAGATGTCCAAATGCTTATTGATGGAACAAAGCCTGAAAAAGAGAATTTTAGTAATTTTGCTTTTTCTGATGATGGTTACTTAGTTTTCTTTCAGTACTATCAAGTAGCGCCTTATAGTTCAGGATCTTTTGTTGTAAAAGTACCATATTCTGAATTGTTTACTAAAACTAGTTAAAGATACAAGAAC
This sequence comes from uncultured Bacilli bacterium, assembly GCA_934133015.1. Classification (GTDB taxonomy): domain Bacteria; phylum Bacillota_I; class Bacilli_A; order RF39; family UBA660; genus Alloscybalousia. The sequence goes on from CAKPAQ010000121.1 coordinate 1,296, forward strand.
AATTAATTTAGCTGCATAGTATATAGTAGGGTGATTGATATGTTAGATTGGAATAGTTTACAAAGTGTTTTACTTATAGCTATCGCCTGTAGTACTGTTACTGTTTCTTTTATTCAAAAAACTAAAAAATTTTGTAAGAATAGTAGATGTATAACTTGGTATAGTTTTATAGTTAATATAATTATAGGTATTTTATTTTCCCTTACTTTTACTAATTTAAATAAATATAAAATATTATGGGTTGGTTTATTTGGCTTTATTGGTGCAGATACAATATACAGAAATTTAGAAGGCAAATTGTCATCATATAGTCAGTTAAATAAAGATGATAAAAATGATGATAAGAAAGATAATAATAGTAATTCTAATAAAAGTAATGTTGATGTTGATGATGTGATTGGGGAAATACATTATGATTAAGAATTATATGATTTATCCACTTAAAAATATGCGTATAACTTGTCGCTATGACGAGGGAAGTCATAAGAACCATAATGTTAATGTTAAAGATAATATTGTAGATTATCCTATAGATGATGGTGGGATTGATTCAGGAAAAGACGCTATATATTGTCCTTGTGATGAAATGAGAATTACAGCTATTAGAGGGGTAGGTAATAGTAGTGTTACTAATACTATATGGTTAGTATCGACTTCTAAAGTAGTTACACCAACGTTTACTGATTATGTCTATATTACTTTAACACATTCTGATGATAGTGATATAAGAGACTTAAAAATTGGTCAAACTTTTAAAAGGGGAGAAATAATTTGTCATGAAGGTGTAGATGGGGCAGCTAGTAATCATATTCATATTACATGTGGTAGGGGTGAAAGTACTACTTGGAAGCAAAATTCTAATGGTAGTTGGGTAATTTATGGAAACAGTAAAAAACCGGAAGAAGTTTTCTTTATAGATAGAAGTTTTACAAATGAAATATGGGGAGGATATCTTCCATGGGTTGAATTAACGCAGAGGGTCGGTTCACCTGTCGCTAGAGATACTTCTGTTAAACAAATAGAAGTAATTGTTGATAATTTAAATGCTAGAATCTCTCCGTCTTTATCTAGTGAAAAATTAGGGTATGTAAATAGGGGTATATATAATATAGTTGATAGTATAGAAAAAGAAGGCTATACTTGGGTTAAAATTGATAATTTTTGGATAGCTACTAATAGTGATTGGGTTGTCTTTTACGATGAAAACAAAGAAAATGAGATAAAACCACGTTTGATATTTACTTGTAATGAAACTGGAAAATATATTATTTACTTAGAAAAAGGTAGTAAGTTGTATATTTCATAGTGTTAAGTGCCAGATATTATTCTGGCATTTTAATTTGTTTTAATTTATAATGGTAAATGGTGGTTAGTGTGAAGTATAGAAAAGATCCTAAAATTAATTTGAATAAACTATTAAATTATGATGTTAGTGATAGTGATAAAGATGATTTTTATAGGAAATATGTAGAGATAAATAAATATATAGTTGATGCTAGTAAGGTATCAGAGTTTAATGAATGTATATTTAGAAAAGTTTCATTCTCAGGTGAAATTGGAAAAATAGATTTTATAGATGTTATTTTTGAAAATTGTGATTTCTGTAATTGTAGTTTTGATAATCATTCTTTTTTTAGAGTAATATTTAATAATTGTAGGTTGGTTGGATGTAATTTTATAAATTTTACTATTAATGATTGTTTATTTAATAATTGTAATTTGATGTATAGTAATTTTAGTGATTGTAAATTTAAAAGTAATGATATTGTAGACTGTAACTTGACAGATTGTTGTTTTCATTTGATTAAGTTTAACAATACAAATTTTGTAAACTCAATTCTTGATAAGTCAGAGTTTACGGAATCTAATTTAAAGAATATTGATTTTTCTACTTGTGATATTAATGGTATTAAACTTGATAGTAGATATTTAAAAGGATTGGTTATTTCTTCTTATCAAGCTGCTTTGTTAATAGGTATACTGGGTGTCAATGTAAAGAATTGAAAAAAAGTGTAAAAAATATTGAAGTCAAAAAAAAACTATGCTATGATGAATACATAAT
>CAKPAQ010000122.1 GCA_934133015.1 uncultured Bacilli bacterium
ATGGGACCATTTGGAAGCGAGAAGGATCCAGATGGTACGAGTAGATATAAATCAAGTTGGTATGGAGATTACGCTGGTTTCGTGTATTCGTCTTCTCCTTGGTTCATACGCAGTGGCTATTGGCGCAATGGTTCTGCTTCTGGTGCTTTAGCGTTCGGCTACTATACTGGTGGGACTCACACTTACGCTTCATTCCGTATCGTTTTAACACCAATATCATAAATATTAACAAAAAATTATAAAATACAAAAAGAAAATACCCAATCGATAGTATTTTCTTTTTTTAACAAAAAAAAATAAGTGATTATTCACTTACTTCTTCTACTTTTTGATTTTTTCTAGAAGTTCTAATTTCTCTAGCACTTAATCTAACTTTAGTTCCATCCTCTAAAGTAACCACTTGAAGATTAACGTTTTGTTTTTTTCTAGTAGCATTTAACGCATGAGAACGTTTATTTCCAAATAAAGGCTTCTTACTTGATACTTTAACTGCCATTTCAAATCCTCCTTTTTGTATATATAAAATAACTTGCGCTTATAAATTTACCATATATTTTAGTTTTAGTCAAACGAAATATAGTTAATTTAGTATTTTTTGTAGTAAAAGTTGCGATATTTCCTCTTGCTTTTTATAATAATCTTCAATTTCACTAGTCATCGTAAAATGGTACTTACTAGCTATTTCATCAATTAATGCCATTAAATCTAATTTTTGTAAGTTAGTTAACTCATCCTTAAAATCAGGATATTCATCACAAAAAATCGGATAAGTATACAAATTTAATGGCCAAATCGGATTTCTATAAAAAAACTCCTTGCTGACATCCTCAGTTAATAACGATTTCTCATAATCATATATTGGAGAAAAATCAAAAAAGTTAGTCTGCTTATTTCTACATAACGTTATATTGACTCTGCATCTATCTTTTTGTCTCATATAAGTATCAAGTGCCACTAATTTTAAAAACTTATTAATAAATATTTTTCTATTTTCCTTATCAACACATTGATTTAAATAATGAGATAAATGATTTTCTAGATACATAGTATCATATAATTCAGGACAATTTATTTCAATAAAAGAAAAAATATTAAAATAAAAATTACCCTCTTTTTTAAAATCTAAAGATGCTAACATAATATCAGATGACTTTTGTTTACTATCAAAAGGACAATTCTTAAAAAGTTTATAATTAACAGTTTCTAAACCAATATTTTTCGCTATAGTAGAACCAATTAATTCTTGAAGATAAAATGGCTTAAAATAATAATTATCACAGTTATCTTCATCATAATTATTTAAATGACTTCGATCAAAACTATAGCCATTATAAATATCTAAACTCACTTTATCTCCTCCTTTTTTTCAGATATATTAACACAATTTTGTAGTTAAGTCTATAACTTTTGTGGTAAGATAATACCAAGGAGGGATTTATATGTATACACCATTAGCTATCAAAACCAATTACTCACTTCTTTCTAGTTTAATAGATATCAAGAAGCTAGTTGCATATGCCTTAAAAAATAATATTAAGTCCCTAGCTATAACAGACAATAACTTATATGGAATGATGGAGTTTTATAAAACTTGTTTAGCAAACGATATAAAACCAATTATTGGTTTAGATATAACTATCGAAAATAACCATGTGTATCTATATGCCAAAGATTATTTAGGATATAAATCACTTATAAAATTATCTACTATTCAAACCGAAAGAGAGGTAAACCTAACCGATATAGAAAATAATAATACTAATTTAATAAGTATCGTTCCATTAGAGTACAATTCTATGTATTCTAAAATATCAACTATCATTCCCGATACTTACATATCATATAAAACCAAAGAAGAAGAACAACAAGCAAGAAATATAACAGAACACGCCGTTTTTTTACGATTAGCCATATACATTGATGAAAGTGATGCGAAATACTTAAGATACTTATATTGTATTCGTGATGGTAAAACTATATTAGATGATTTTGATTATGATTTTACTGACTTGTATTTAGATATTGATAATATTTATAACTTATCAAGTAATACTGGTCTAATTGAAACTAATAAAATTAGTGATATGTGTAATTTTTCTTTTCCAGAATCAAAACTATTACTTCCCATATTTGATGAAACTAATGGTCTATCAACACATGACTACCTAACTAACTTAGCAAAAGCTGGTCTAAATCGTAGATTAGATGGTAAAGTCCCTTTAAAATATTTAGAAAGATTATTATATGAATTAGACATTATCAACAAAATGGGCTTTTCTAATTACTTCTTAGTTGTCTATGATTTTATAAAATATGCGAAAAAAAATAAAATATTGGTTGGTCCAGGTAGAGGAAGCGGGGCAGGTTCACTAGTATGTTTTTGCCTTGGAATAACAGAAATAGATCCTATTAAATATGATTTATTATTTGAACGATTCCTAAACCCCGAAAGAATAAGTATGCCAGATATTGATACCGATTTTCCAGACATATATCGTGATCAAGTTATTGACTATGTTGTCAACAAATATGGTAAAAAGAGAGTAAGTGGAATAATAACATTTGGAACCCTAGCAGCTAAACAAGCTATCCGCGATGTATCAAGAGTATTAAATATTCCAACTTACCAAGTTGAATTAATCACTAAACGAATACCAGGTTATACTAATCAAAAATTAAAAGACTTTTATACTAATGATATAGAATTAAAGAAAATTATTGATAGTGATCAAAAACTAGTAAACATGTACAAAATAGCCTGTAAAGTTGAAGGATACCCTCGTCATATTTCTAGTCATGCCGCTGGTATTATCATGTGTCAAAAAGACTTAGATGAAGTAATTCCTCTTACTAAGAATAATGACATGTACTTAAGTGGTTTTCCCATGGAATACTTAGAAGAACTAGGTCTACTTAAAATGGACTTTCTAGGCCTTAAAACATTAACTACCATAATGCATATACTTAACAATATTAAAGAAAATGAAAATATAGATATTGATTTCAATAAAATTCCTCTTGATGACAAGAAAGTATTAGAACTATTTAGTAAAGCAGATACAACTGGTATCTTCCAATTTGAATCAGCCGGTATGAAAAACTTCCTAAGAAATTTAAAACCAGATAGTTTTGAAGATATTTTTGCCGCAATAGCCTTATTTAGACCAGGTCCAGCTAGTAATATTGATTCATATATTAGAAGAAAAGAAAATAAAGAAGCAATTACTTATCTAGATAAAGTTCTAGAACCAATTTTAAAACCAACTAAAGGAATTATCATTTATCAAGAACAAATTATTCAAATAGCTAATATTTTTGCTGGTTACACTTTAGG
>CAKPAQ010000123.1 GCA_934133015.1 uncultured Bacilli bacterium
CATAATAATATCTTTGTTTTTTAGAGATTGTATCATATTATTGTTTTCCTTCTAGAACTTTTACGTATACTTCAAAATTATTATCTTTATAATCTATTCCTAATAGGTTAACTATTCCTAAATCATTTAATTCTGTATATGATGAACATCCAGTTAATAGTAAAATAGAAAATAGCAGTAAAATAATTTTTTTCATTTATTACGCCCCCTTACTATATTTTTACTTGCGAGTAATGGGTTTCTATATTTAGTTTTATAAATGTTGTTGGTTCTAATGATAGCGTCTTTTTGTTCACTTAAAATTAATGGGGAAAATGGTGAAAGATATGGGTTACTGTATACTTTAATACTTGCTAGTTTTGTGATTAAAAGGATTAAGCCAATAAATATACCAAATATTCCAAAAAGAGATGCTAGAATCATTAAAATTATACGCCACCATCTAATTGCGGAAGTTAATTCAATAGAGGTAAATACTAATCCTGAGATAGCTGATATCGCAATTACTATTATCATTATTGGAGATATAATACCTGCTGATACAGCGGCATCTCCTAGTACTAAACCCCCTAATATTGATACTGCTGTACCCATGGTTGATGCCATACGCATATCACTTTCTCTTAATATTTCAAAAGAAATGGTCATAAGTAGTGCTTCAACTAAAGCAGGAAAAGGTACTGTTTGTCTTTGTGATAAAAAGTTTAATAATAAATCAATAGTGATGGAATCATGATTATGAGTTGTGATGGCAATATAGTAAGCGGGGATGAAAATGGATATTAAAAAGGCACATAATCTAATAATTCTAATAAAGGTAATGTTTATTGGCTTTTGATAATAATCATCAGGGGTGTGAAATAAATCAATAAAGAAGCATGGTAATATTAATAAATAAGGACTGTTATCTACTAATATGGCAATTTTACCTTCCAATAATGACATGGATACTAAGTCTGGTCTTTCTGTAGTTATGATAGTTGGGAAAATATGGGAATCTTCAGCTAAATAATTCTTTAAATAACTACTATCTATAATGCCATCTATATCTATTTTTTTTAATTTCTTTTCTACTTCACTAATTAATTTATCACTAGCTATATTTTTCATGTATATAAGTCCAACTTTTGTTTTAGTTTGTACACCGATTTTTTGAGTGTTTATCCATAAATTTTCACTTTTTATTCTTCTTCTAATTAAACCTAGATTTTTATTGAAGTTTTCGGTAAAGCTATCTTTAGGGCCACGTACTGATACTTCATCTGTAGCTATTGAAATACCTCTATCTAGGATAGCCTTTACTTCCATACCAAAGTACTTTTCTTTATTAATGAAGATTACATAACCATCTAATAATTTTTCTATTAAATCTTTATAGTCTTTAATATCAGTTATATTAGGGTTAGGTAGGGAGTTATATAAATAGCTAAATAAATCTTCGTTAATATTAGTTTTATTATTTATGATTTTAGAAATATCTTTAAGTATCATTTCAGTAATATTTGAAGTGTTAGTTAGAACTTCACTATATACTAGTGTGATTATTTCATTATTGATATTGATTTCTTTATAGATTATATCGAAAGCATTATTAGTATCTTTTTTTATTTTATCTATAATATTCATAATTAATCACCTATATTTAATATGGTCAAAAATTAGATAAGTATATCTTTTTTTTTGATGTTGTGTTATAATATGGCTACTTTTTGGGTGGTAATTAATGAAAAATATAGTTATTAATGATAAAATTTATGAGTTAAATCTTAAGCCAATTTCTGATGATGATTCTTATACTGGTAAGGCGTATCGTATGCAAATTGGTAATGATCTTTTAGCAGTTAAGATATATCGAACTGAGAAATTATATGATGCTGAAGAAGATGGTGAATGGTTTCCTTCATTTGGGGAAATACAAAAATTTAATCAACTTTCGAGTCAAGTACAACCAATATTACTTAGTAATGTAACTGTTTATAATGAAGATGGTGATTATATTGGTTGTGGTAGTTATTATGTTAATGAAACTGAAGGACCAATTAGTAATTTATTATTTAGGTTACCTATTAGTAAATTTTTTAATGATATTTTTAAGTTAGAAGAAAGTATTTCTCTTTTAACTAAGGAAAAGATAATTATTGATGATTGGAACACCAGCAATATTAAGTTTGGTAATATTACTAGTAATCCGGCAGATGAGAGAATTTATGCTTTCGATGATAGTAATTATCAAATATGCAGTGATTTTTCTTGTAAAACAGTAGCGTCATTTAATCGTGAATGTTTTAATGATTTAGCTATGGATATTTTAGAAGATTATTATTGTTTAGTAAAACCTGATTATGGTGAATGTAAAACTTTTAGAAATATATTAAGTAAGCAAAGTGATAAATTTAGATTTTTAGAAAGAGATAGTAGAGATTATCCTAATATTGGTAGTTATTTGGAAGATAGAGTTAAAATAAAAAAATAGTAAAAATTATGTTATACTAATTTATAGTAGGAGTTGATTCTATGTTAGAAATTGGTAAAAGTTACAAGGTTATTATTGAAAGACAGGATAATTTTGGACTAGGAATAGCTAAAATTGATGGTATGTTAGTTTTTGTTGAAAGAGGATTACCTGGTGAAGAAGTAGTTATTCAAATAACTGATATAAAAAAGAAATACGCTAGAGGTAAGGTTATCAAAATAGATAAGAGTTCTAGGTTTAGAATTGAGCCAATTTGTCCATATTATGAATCATGTGGTGGATGTCAATTAATGCATGAGAATTATTTAGGTCAACTGGAATTTAAGAGGGAAAAGATAAGGTCATTATTTGAACGAAACTTTAAAGTAGATAGTATTAAATTTAATGATATTATATATGGTAAGGAGTTTAATTATCGTAATAAAGTTGTTTTTCATGGTGATGGTGGTGAACTTGGCTTTTATAAGGAAAAAACTAATGTTCTTCTTCCAATTGATAAATGTTTATTGGCTGATAAAGAGATAAATAATATTTATGATATTGTTAGAAATTATACTTTTGAAAACAAAGATGAAGTTATCAATGAAATAATGATTAGAAGAACTAGTTTAAATGAGGTTATGGTTAATATAATGGGTAATATTAATTATCAAAAATTAATTAAGTTGTTTCCTAATTGTGTAACTTCTATTTATTTTAATGGTAAAAATATTTATGGTAAAAAAACAATTAGGGAAGTAATTAATGATTTTAATTTTGAAATACTACCTCAGGCTTTTTTTCAAGTTAATTATCAAATGATGAATAAACTATACAATATTATTGTATAGT
>CAKPAQ010000124.1 GCA_934133015.1 uncultured Bacilli bacterium
TTTCGTGAATGCCCATTTAATATAACACTCTACTCTCCCTTAGTCAACCCCTTTTTTTCATTTTTTTTCCTTTTTTTCGCATATAAAAATAGATTACAATTTATTATATGTTAATCATGATTATTTATACTCGCTTTTTTGTTTTATGTTAAATTTATTTTAATTATGGTAAATATGTGTTATATTATCATTATAGGTGCGATATATAATGAAAAAATTTGTTTTTGTTGTATTAGCTAGTTGTCTTTTTTTAACTGGATGTGAAGGGAATAACATATTTAGTAATGACAGTAAGGATGATTATTCAACTTATGAATATCACTATTATGATGAAGATTTTAACCACACTGAAGATTTTATTGTTAAGTATGATAAAAATGGTAACTTTAAAGAATTAAAAACTATTGTACTTTATGATAAAGATGATCGTTCTTGTCCTGATAAAGATTACACAGTAGAAGATTATCCAGATTTAGCTTATAAAGATGTATCTATTAAATGTACTAAAGATACAAATGGAGTAACATATACTGCTAGTATGACTGATGAATCAGTTAAAGCTGGGTACTTAAAAAATGATGATGATGATTGTATTTTACCGCTTAAATATTATTATGATGACTTATCAACCGAAGCTAAAGCAGAAACAGCATTTAAAAAGTTTGTTGAAGAATTTAAAAATAATAATATTGAAAAGAATAGTAGAAATTATATCATTATTAAAGGTGAAGAAGTTAACTGGTAATTAGTATTTACTTTTATTTATTATAGGATTATGAGAGACTATGTTAATTTTTTATTAAAAGGACCATTTGGTCTTTTTTTATTTTATGCTTTTTTAATAAAATAAAAACAATATATGTTCCTATTTCGGATTATAATTTTTATAAAATTAAAACACGGTAAATTCAGAATTTATCCGTGTTTATATATACTGCTATATAGGTATATAGGCTTGTTTCAAAAACTCTTGAGTTTGTTTACACTTGCACGTAGTACGATTTTAAAAACAAGTTCCAATTTTTTTATTTTTACACATTTACATTATATCTTTACTATTTTTTATCTAAAATTTTATTCTATCTTTTAAGTAACATATGTATGTCTTCTTTTGTTTTTCCTTGTCCATCTATTACAAAACCAACTTTTTCATAACAATTTATACCTCTAGAGTTAAAATCATAAACATTTAATTCTAGCCCATCCAAATTTAATTCACTAAATGAATACTCAATTAATCTTTTTATTGCTTCTTGTCCAAAATGTTTATTTTGTTTTTTTCTTGTTATTGCAATTCCAACTTCTCCAATATTATTATTAATTTTCATAATTTCAATATTACCAATAAATTCATTTGTTTGTTTTTCAATCATTGAAAAAATAATTGCATTTTCTTCTAGCTTTGATTTAATCCATTCTAGTTCTCCATCAAGACTATATATTTTTCTTTTATGACTAATAAATCGTTGTACTTCAACATCATTAACCATATCTAAATAATCATTAACTAATTTTTTGGACAATTTAATAAATTTTATTCTATTTGATTCAAAAATTATTTCATACTCCATATAATCACTACCTACATGTTATTGTATCATAACTCTAAAAAAATGCTTAATTCCTTAAAATCAAGCATTTTTAGATATTTTAACTCCAGAAGTTGGAGTAGATCACTTTGGCAGGGGCAGCAGGAGTTGAACCCACATCAGCGGTTTTGGAGACCGTTATTCTACCATTGAACTATGCCCCTATGTCTTACATTGTATCACATTATATTAAATTATACAATAACACAATTCACTTTTTATCATATTCTATTATAGGTGGTTTTATGATTGTTCCTTATACTACTAAAGAACTCGACTTAATTGCTAGACTTATGCGAGCTGAAGCTGTTGGTGAAGGTGACTTGGGTATGCTTATGGTAGGTAATGTTATTGTTAATAGAGTTCTAGCTAATTGTCTTGCTTTTAAAAATCTTACTAGTGTTACTGACGTGATATATCAAAATCCTGGAGGTTTTGCTGGAGTAAGTGGAAATCTATTTAATTCTGCTGCAACTACATTAGAAAAGGAATTGGCAAATAGGGTTTTATTAGGTGAATACTATTATCCTGCTACTAATGCTTTATGGTTTTATGCCCCTTCAGGTGGCGCTAGTTGTATACCATATTGGTATAATCAAAAACTGGCAGGTAGATATAAAAGTCATTGCTTTTATCAACCTGATCCAGGTGTATGTGCGGAACTTCATTAAAAAAGAATTCCGCTTTTTTATTGTGGAATTCTTAGTACTTGACCTATTTGCAAAGTATTACTTGTTAAATTATTTAGATTTTTGATTGCATTTACTGTCGTATTATATCTGTTGGCAATCAACCATAAGCTATCACCACTTTTGACAACATATTCAGTATTGTTTGATGATGATGTGGTATTACTATTATTATTTGATGTTGGTATCTTTAATTGTTGACCTACCTTTAAAAGGGTTGTTGTTAAATTATTGGTACTTATTATATCACTGACTGGTACATTATATTTTTGAGATATTTTCCATAGACTATCACCATTTTGAACAGTATATATAATATTGTTTGATGGTGATGTGGTATTACTATTATTACTTGATGTTGGTATTTTCAACTGTTGACCTATTTGTAAAACGTTGCTTCCTAAATTATTTAGGGTAACTATATCATTTACAGATACGCCAAATTGGTTAGCTATTTTCCATAGGCTATCACCACTTTTTACTGTATACGTTGTATAATTTGGGGATGTTGATGGTTCTTGACTGCTACTAGTTGTTGGTATCTTTAATTGTTGTCCTATTTGTAAGGTGTTTGATGATAGGTTGTTTAAACTTTTAATTGCGGCAGTTGTTGTATTGTATTGGTTAGCTATTTTCCATAGGCTATCACCACTTTTTACTGTATACGTTATGTAATTTGATGGACCTGGTGATATTGTACTTTCTGAAATGATTAATACTTGACCTACTTGTAAAGTATTACTTGTTAAATTGTTAAGTCTTTTGATGGTATCTACAGTTGTATTAAATCTTTGGGCTATACTATATAAACTATCACCTTTTTGGACTACGTAAACATTTTCTTCTACGCCAGATGGATTAACATACGGAACCCCTATGTATTTAGCTACTGCTTTTACTACTGCTTCGGCATAATCTAATAGATTATTTTGTAATTTTGTTAC
>CAKPAQ010000125.1 GCA_934133015.1 uncultured Bacilli bacterium
TCATACTATCTCTACCTTTGATAGCAGAACCACCAGCTGAATCACCTTCCACTAAAAATATTTCGCTAATGCTAGCATCTTTACTCTTACAATCAGATAACTTTCCATAAAAATTAGTAACATCTAAGTCACCTTTACGCCTTGTTAATTCACGAGCCTTCTTAGCTGCTACCCTAGCACGTGCAGCTGTTAAAGCTTTTTCTAATATAATTTTAGCTTGATCAGGATTTTCTAGTAAAAATCTTTCTAACGCTTCAGCAAATATTTTATCAGCAATACCTCTAACTTCTGCATTACCTAATTTTGTTTTTGTTTGTCCTTCAAATTGAGGATCAGGATGCTTACAAGAAATAATCATAGTTAAACCTTCTCTTACATCATCACCAGTCAAAGGATCATCATTATCTTTTAATTTTCCAGCACTTACCGCATACTTATTCAATACTCTAGTTAAAGCTCTTCTAACACCATCTTCATGAGTACCACCTTCAGGAGTATTTATATTGTTTACAAAAGAATAAATACTAGAATTATATGATTCATTATATTGAAATGCAACTTCCAAAGAGATATCTTTGTCTTTTCCTTGAACATCAACAATAGTTTCATGAATAGGTGTCTTATTCTTATTAAGCATTTCTACATATTCACTAATTCCACCTTGGTATATAAATTCATCATGTTTATCATCTTCACGTTCATCTTGTAGAATAATACGTAATCCTCTATTTAAAAAAGCCAATTCTTTTAATCTATTTTTTAATATATCATAATCAAATATTGTAGTTTCCTTAAATATTTCAGGATCAGGCTTAAAAGTTACCGTAGTACCAGTCCTATCCTCAGAACAACTATCAATTATTTTTAAATCATCAGCAGGATGACCTCCATTAACAAATCGTTGAAAATAAACATTTCCATTTTTATATACTCTAACTTCAAGCCATTCAGAAAGGGCATTAACAACACTAGCACCTACACCATGAAGTCCACCAGATACCTTATATCCGCCTCCACCAAATTTTCCACCAGCATGAAGCACTGTATAAATAGTTTCTACAGTAGACTTACCAGTTTTTGGGTGAATATCAACTGGAACACCTCTACCATCATCTTTTACAGTTATAGTATTTTCTTTACCAATAATAACTTCTATATCATCACAATAACCAGCTAATGCCTCATCTATAGAGTTATCTACTATTTCCCATACTAAATGATGCAACCCTCTAGAACTTGTAGTTCCTATATACATACCAGGTCTTTTTCTTACTGCCTCTAAACCTTCTAACACTTGAATAGACGATGCATCATATGAACCTGTTACTTTTTCTTCTTCATTATTCATTATTTTTCCTCCTTTTCTGTTATTTTCCCATTATCAACAATAAATACCTTAGAATCTTTAATAATGTTATTTTTTATATTTTTTAAATCCGTTGTCGTTATAATTGTTTGTACATCACTTGGAATATATTTTAATAACTTTTGACGTTTATATATATCTAATTCACTAAATATATCATCAAGTAATAAAATTGGACTAGTTCCTAACAATTCTTTAAATATTTCGATTTCAGCTAATTTATACGCAATAATAGCCATTCTTTGTTGTCCTTGGCTTCCAAATAATCTCAAATTGTTATCATTAAAATAAAAACAAAAATCGTCCCTATGAGGTCCATATAAGGTTGTACCTTGAGAAATTTCTTTCTTTAAATTATTTTCTAGCTTTAACATATACTTATTTTCTATCTCTTTTTCATCAAAACTATCAATATCAATATTATTTTCATATACAACTTTTAATCCATCAGTTGTAGTAATTTTTTCATATATAGATGATAACTTTTGATTTATAAAATTTAAATATTGATTTCTATAAGTATAAATTTTAATAGCTCTTTCACAAAGTTTTTGATTTAATATTTTTAAATATCTAATATCAGAATAGTTATTAATAGCCATCATTTTTAAATATTCATTTCTATTTTTTAATATTTTGTTAAATTCATTTAAATATTGAACATAATTACCAAATAATTGACTTAATTGAATATTAAGTAAATTTCTTCTTATTAAGGGTGAACCTTTTATAATATCTAAATCTTCTGGACAAAACATTATTATTTTCATATTAGATATATAATCAGATACTTTTTTTACTTCTTTAGAGTTAATAAAGAAATACTTTTTATTTTTATCTAGCTGTAATTGTAATTCTTTTAACTTATTATTATCTTTTATACAACCTTTTAATGTACAAGAATCATATCCTTTCTCAATTAAATTATTTTCAACACCATAACGATGAGATTTAGTTAATGCAAGTACATAAATACTTTCTAAAATATTAGTTTTCCCTTGGGCATTATTTCCTATAAAAATGTTTATATTAGGATCTAATTTTAAATTAATCCTACGATAATTTCTAAAATTTTTTAATTCAATTTTTGATAAATACATAAAAATACCTTTTAAACCATCTTATTTTCACCTTTTTTGTTTTTTAATACCACTATACTTGCAATATAATTATAACATAAAATAGCCTATAAAACACATAAAAAAAGAAAAAAAGGATATTTTTTCCCTATATTTTATAAAGATTTTATTTTTTTTCTTTTTTTCTATTATTTAATAAATATTTTAGCCTAGTTGCTCTAAAAATTTGATTATCAATTGAATGTTTAGATACATTTAAAAATATTTTTTTATTATTTTTTAAGTAAATTATACTATTTTTACCACAAGAATCTATTTTTTCTATTGAATTTAATGAAATCCAACAACATTTAGATAATTCAGGTGATGTGGTAGGAAAAAATATAATTTCTTTACTTTCCTCTATTATTACAGGAACTTTATTTTTACAACCTAATATATTTTTAGTACCTTCTACCCTACCTTTATAACTACTACCAAAATAACTACAGCTATAATCCATAACTTGATAGGCATTATCTTCTAATAAAAAATCACTATTATATTCAATAATTCGCGTTTTATTATTAGATACTCCTATTACTGCTAAAGTATCATCATTAACTTCATACTTATCATTCATATCCATATATTATCCCCCTAAACCTAACTCAAATTAAGTTAGTACTTACTACTATAATCTTTTTAAATGTCGAATAATAAGTTTTTTTGAAAAAAAAAAGACAAAAGTCTTAATAAGTTCTAATAGGAAGAACTAATTGAGTTAAACCT
>CAKPAQ010000126.1 GCA_934133015.1 uncultured Bacilli bacterium
CTTACGAGAAGTAGCTTGTTTACTTTTTGATGCATTAGCCGAAAATCTAGCAATAAAATCTTGTAATTCTTTTATTTTTTCTTCTTTCTTTTTATTAGCCTCTTTCATCTGTTTTAATGCAAGTTGACTAGATTCATACCAAAAGTCATAGTTTCCAATATATAGTTTAATTTTACCATAATCAATATCAGCTATATGAGTACATACTTTATTTAAAAAATGACGATCATGACTAACAACAATAACAGTATTAACATAATTAATTAAGAATTCTTCTAACCAATTAATAGCTTCTATATCTAAATTGTTAGTTGGTTCATCAAGTAAAAGTATATCGGGATTTCCAAATAAAGCTTGTGCAAGTAAAACTTTAACTTTCATTTTAGCTGGTATTTCTTTCATAAAACTATAGTGATTTAAAACAGGAACACCTAAATTAGATAATAATTCTCCTGCTTCACTTTCAGCTTCCCAACCATTTAATTCTTGAAATTCAGCTTCTAATTCAGCAAGTTTCATTCCATCTTCATCAGTAAAATCAGTATGAGAGTATAATTCTTCTTTTTCCTTCATAATTGAATATAATTTAGAATTACCCATTATTACAGTATTCATTACTGTTTCTTCTTCATAAGCATAGTGATCTTGCTTTAAAGTAGAATTTCTTTCGCCTTTAGTTATAATTACTTCTCCACTAGTTGTTTCAATTTCACCACTAAGTAATTTTAAAAATGTACTTTTTCCAGCACCATTAGCGCCAATTAGTCCATAACAATTACCTGATGTAAATTTAATATTAACATCTTCAAATAATGTTCTTTTTCCAAAACGAAGTGTTACATTTTTTGTCTGTATCATAATTTCCTCCAAAACTACTCATATTTTACTATAAATACTAGTTTTTATCAATATTAAATAGAGAGCCTAAGCTCCCTATCTATTTATTTTCTATCGTTTTTCCATCTTGCGTCTATAATCACTTAAAGCATTTCTACTTAATAATAGAATTATCAATGCTAGTAATGTCGGAATTACCACAAAGAATATAATTGGTAGCAATTTAATTATTTTAGCATATACAAGAAATGGTACAATTATTACTTCTAACACCACAAGTATAGTAAGTATTATAAGCATAATTTTTCTTACATCTTTCTTTTTCTTTGTCTTATTAGTCTTATCTTTCATTTGAAACCTCCGTTTTATCTTCTAATTTTTCTACTTCTACTTGATTTATTAAATCAAATTTCTTAGTAATCTTTTCTGTAGTAATATAGACATTTTCTACATCTTTATTAACTGTTTGAATACTTTTAGCTAATTTATCCCAACGTTCTTTATATCTAGAAAACTCTAATCCTAGTTTATTTAACTCATCATGTATAATTGAAGTATATTTATCTCTTTCAATATTTTTAATAATCATTTGAATTACACTTAAAGTTGAAATTAAAGTAGTTGGTGAAGTTATCCATACTTTTTTCTTATAAGCATAATCAATCAAATCAGTATGATATGCATTTATTTCTGCAAATATTGCTTCAGCTGGTAAAAACATAATAGCTTGATCTGATGTAACTCCCTCAATAATATATTTACTACTAATCGCATCTATATGTTTTTTTACATCAATTTTAAATTGTTTTTCATGCATAGTTCTTTCTACTTGTGATAATTTTTTATCAACCATCATTTGGTAATTTTCAAGTGGAAATTTTGAGTCAATTGCGATTGTTCCCAAAGGAAGTGGTGCATATAAAACACAATCAGCTATAGTTGAATTTGGTAGTGGACATTGAAGTTTATATATTTTATCATTATTTTCACCAAATACATTAACTAGAATATGTTTTAAGTTAACTTCACCATAGATTCCCCTACTCTTTTTATCAGTTAAAATACTTTGTAATGATACAATGTCAGTAGATAATGTTTCTATCTTCTTTTGGGCTTCATCTATTTTACTAAGTCTTTCTAATACATTGGTAAATGTTTTATTAGTTTTTTCAAAGTTTTGATCTAATCTCTCATTAACACGATCATTTATTTTATTTAATCTATCTTCCATTTTATCATTAAGTTTATTAAAATTATCATTCATTTCTTTATTTATTGATAACTCAAATCTACCAAGTCTTTCTGTCATATCACTGTTATCATTTTTTCTAAATAATAATATTACCACTAAAATTATAACAATAATTGAAAGTATTATACTTACATACTCCATAAAATCACCTAACTTTCAATTTCTTTTCTATTATTTTTGATACTATAAAGGCTCCTAATAATAAGGCAACTACTTTTATTAAAACCATAATATCAGTTAAACTTTCTAAAAGAGATGTTCCAATGTATCCCCAGAAATAAACCATAATTATTTTACCAATTAAAATAGCTAAAAAGAATTTTTTAACTTTTATTTTTGATACTCCACCAGCTATATTAACTAAAAAGGCTGGAGTAAATGGTAAAGCTATTAACACAACTAAATTGGAAAAATTAATAGTAGAAATAGCTTTCATGATTTTTTTCAATTGTTCACTATCTTTCTTATTTATAAAACGATATAACTTTTTTTGAAAGAAATATCTAAATAAAAAAAATGATGACATACAACCTATAACTGTGGCTAACCATGAAATTATAAATCCTAAAAACTTACCATAACTAACCATATTTAAAGTAATAAATACTGAAAGCGGTAACATTGGTAATACTGATTCTAAAAGAATTAATATTACACCCGCAATAGGACCAAATGATACAAGCCATGTTGTAACATTGGTAACAAAACTATCAACTAATTCACTCATACCATCACCACTATTATTAGTATAGTACAGAAACCAAAATATTAAAAGAAAAAAGCCTTAATTTAAAAATAATTTACATCTAATATTAAAGTAAAAATATATTATTTTCTAACTGAATAAAAAGATTATTGTAAAAAAATAAGTCAACTTTAAATTTTTATCTAAGAAAAATTAAAAATTGACTATATTAATATTAGAATTAATTAATTTTAACTAACAACAAATGGATCAGTACTTGTACCTGTTCCTGTTACTAATGTATCAGTTTTCAAATTTATTACAGGTTTTAATTTCATAGCAGTACCAGACTCAACATTAGCACCACATAAAACACTATTAGAGCCCATACGCCAAACATAAGCATTATATACAGCTGCGCC
>CAKPAQ010000127.1 GCA_934133015.1 uncultured Bacilli bacterium
TATTCACCTACTACTATTATTCTTTACTATAATCAAATTATACTTTTTAGTTATCATTTAGTCAACGTATTTCAAAAAAAAAGAACCGAAGTTCTATTTTCTAAATTCATTTTCATAATAATCTTTTATCTTATCTTTTCCACTACTAGCTAGTTCCTTTAATAAACTCCAAGTTAATCCAAAACTTTGTTTCATATTACTAAAATCTTCCTTAGCCTGATTACAAGTATCAGCACCAACACTTTCACATAGTGATGCGGTTAATTCTAAATACTTAACAGCAAGTTTACCTTTAATATCATTATACTTATCTCTAATTATAGTTTTATAATTTGGAAAATATTGTTCAATTTTATTATCAATAGCCAAAGCAATACTAATTACTTTTAATTTAGCAGTATTAGTTAATCTATCAAAAGTATAACCATTAATTTCTTTACCATAGAAAATAAAATCAATTACATTTATAAACTCTTTCTTTATTTTTTCTCTCAATGTACCATTATTTTGATCACTACTAGAATTTATTTCATTAGATTGATTTTGAAAATAACTGACAACATCATTTTCATTACTAGTATTTTGACTATTATTATTAGAAGTATTAGTATCATTATTTGTAGTTGTATTAGTATTATTATTGTTTGAAGAAGTATTATTATCACTTACTGTATTATCTTTATTATCTTCCTTAGTCTGATTTTCACTATTATTTAAATTATCATCATTATTTTTAATATTATTTTTTTCTTCAGTATTCTTTTCTTGATTATTCGAAATAGAAAAATTAGATTTATTATTTAGTACTAATAATAAAACAATTACTAGTAATACTACTACAAGTACTGTTAATCCAACTATAATATAATTTTTATAAATATTTTTCATATACATCCTCCATGTCTTATTATAGCATGGTTATATCTTATCGACAATAACTCTATACGCCTTGAATATGTTTTCTTTTTCTTAAATATAATTTTCTTAACCAATCTACGGGTATTACGGTAAACGATAGTAGACAAATTGTTGCCAGTTCAAATATAGTTAAACCATAGGTACGAAATGCATCGCCACCAAAATAGATTAAAAATAATTGAATTATTACTACCATACTTATAATTATAATAAAGGCTTTATTTTTCCATAAATTGGCTAATAAATTTATTCTATTTGTTCTGGCATTAAAACAATTAAATATTCCTATGAAAATAAATAAACCAAAAAAGGCAGTCATTATATACTTATTAGTTAAATCACTTCTAAATAAGCTATGAATAAGATCAGATTTTAAAAACATAATACATAATAAAGATGAATAAGTTCCAGTTATAAAGATTTCATCTAACATATATCTATTTAATATATTTTCTGATTTTTTCTTAGGTTTTTCTTTCATATATTCTATTAGTGGTGGTTCATAAGCAAAGGCTATACCAGCTAGTGTATCCATAATCATATTAATCCATAACATTTGAATTACAGTAACTGGTGTTTCTACACCTATAAAAGGTCCAACTATTGATAAGGTTATGGCACACATATTAATTGTTAATTGAAAAATAATAAACTTTCTTATACTTTTAAAAATAGTTCTACCAAATAAAATAGCTTTAGAAATTGATAAGAAATTATCATCAAGAATTACTATTTCACTTGCTTCTTTAGCTACTTCTGTACCACTTCCCATAGCGAATCCTACATCTGCTTTCTTTAGAGCAGGCGCATCATTAACACCATCCCCAGTCATTCCTACTACTAAGCCCATTTCTTCAGATACTCTAACTAATCTACTTTTATCTTGGGGTAGACTTCTAGCTACTATTCTTAATTTCGGTAGTATCTTTTTTAATTCATTATCATCATATTTTTCTAATTCCTTACTAGTTATTACTAGATTATCATCACTATCAATTATTCCTGTTTCTTTTCCTATACAAAAGGCAGTATCTTTATTATCACCAGTAATCATAACGGTTTGAATACCAGCTTCTTTAACCATTTTAACACCTTGAATCGCTTCAGATCTTATTTCGTCTTTAATTAAAATAAAACCTAAAAAAGTAAGCTTATCCATATTTTTATAATCATATCGATCATTGTAGGCTAAAGCTATTACTCTGATTCCTTTATCTGTCATTTCTTTTATTTTTGTTTTTAACAAGTCAGTATTTATAGTTTCTTTTACTCCATTTTCGTTCAAGTAACTTATACAATGACCTATGATAATTTCAGGAGCTCCTTTTATTAAATTAATTTTTTTATCTGTTTCTACTAGAGTTTGTGAATATTTATTTTTACTTTGAAAAGGAGTTCTATTTACTACTTTGGCCTTTATATTTGTTTCATGAGAAAAAGCTAGTAAAGCTCTATCTGTTATGTTACCTCCTATTATTTTATCTTCGGCTCTTTCACTTTCATTATTATATATTAATGATAGTTCTAACATATTTTTCATTTTAGGATAAATACTTAATTCAGTATCATTATTATATTTTTTTAAACTTCCTGATATGAATCCAATAGCTTCTAACTTTCCTTTGGTTAAAGTTCCTGTTTTATCAGTAAATAAGATATTTATACTACCAGCTGTTTCTATTCCGACTAATTTTCTTACTAAAACATTATTTTTTAACATTCTTTTCATATTGGATGATAATACTAAGGTTATCATCATTGGTAATCCTTCAGGTACCGCAACTACTATTATAGTTACAGATAACGTTAAAGCATATAATATGTAACCAGCCATTAAAGGAAAATTAGTAAGTGTTTGAATAATTTTGTCTAAGTTAAAACTATTTTGAATTACTATTTCTGAAAACAAATAAGAAAGGGATACTAATAATGCCCCTACATACCCTATTCTACTTATTACTTTGGCTAAGTTTCTTAATCTTAATTTTAATGGACTATCTGGATTTGATTCTTGTAACTCCATTGCTAACTTTCCATAATAGGTATTTATTCCCACTTTTTCTACTTTCATTAAAGCTGTTTTGGAATAAACAACACTACCTCGATAGACTAAGTTTTTATCAGTTACATTAGTAGTTACTTTTTCTTTGTAAGCTTCTTTGGTTTCGCCATTCAAACTTGATTCATCTACACTAATTTCACCTTCTACTATTATTCCATCAGCTGGTATTTTATCTCCTGTTGAGAGTTTTACTATATCACCTACTACTATAT